>CAZRKW010000127.1:0-11328 GCA_964600355.1 uncultured Acidobacteriaceae bacterium | reverse complement strand
TCTAAATGGCGCGACGTTTCACCCTTCGGTTACATTCTAGACGGCGCGATACGCACGCTTGCGTCCCTAGCAGGTTTCTGTAGAATTGAACGGCTGTAGATGTCGCTTCTTAATTGTGGGCCGCTAGCTCAATGGTAGAGCAGCTGACTCTTAATCAGCGGGTTGGAGGTTCGAGTCCTCCGCGGCTCACCAAAACATCCACGTCGTTGTGGCTCCAGCGGACCCTCACGGGATTTCCCCTTTAGGGAACGGGAGTTAGCCAATAATGAAATGATTCAGTTTCGACGCAAGTTCAGCGGAGGCTTTCATCTGGCTTGTCTGGAAGACGAGCCAACTCTGCATTGATCTGATCCTTGTCTAGCTCCGCAGGTTGCTGGCCCGCCCCCTGAGCCCCAAAGTTCCTAATGAAATGCGGCATCAGCACGGTAACAACAGCACACACGTCCATGCCGCAGCCAATTGTGGGCAAGCTTGGCGAATTCGCATCCCGTGTCGTACCCGTATAGCACTGATGGCCACCCCCGCCCCGACGGGCTCCGTCTCTTCCATTTCTCCAAACGACTATACATCTAGGTCCCACCGTACCGCTCCCAAGGTTGCGGTAGACTTCGTGATTCAACGCTGCGAGGTGATCGGCTACTGCATGTGCGGATAAGCGCTCACGATCGTAAGCCTTTAGAACCCGGAGTAGTTCGCGCCTCCACTTCGTGCGCCTCATAAGGTAAACCGCACCGCTTCCAGCTATTGCCAACCTCGGTGTCCTGGGTGTGGCAGGAGTGACGTTGTTAACGTGGCGCGTCCACCGAAACGCGTAGCTCTTGCGATCCGGAGAAAATACGAGGTCGATCGAATAGAGCCTCGCCTCATTCTGCACAAAAGCGGGCACGATTATGTTGTGCCCGGCCACGGCGTTTTTGGGTATTCGAAGCAGGTGCGGGGGAAGTTGCTTTCTTGTCGCTTCCGCCAGGATGCCCAAAGACTGCTCTAGGGGAAGTCGCCGCCCCCGTAGAACGGCACTCATCCAATCCGCTGGTTCGGTTCCCAACGATGTTGCTCCGAGACCGGCATACCCCAGAATAGCCTTGCCGTCGTCAGTATCGAGTAGAATGATTTTGCGAGCATCGTCTTTTTGCGCACGACCTTCGCACGATAGTCGCCGATCAGCCAGAAGCCAAATCGACCCGGGGTCGGTGGTTGCCAATACAAGCGTCACGAAAAACCCTCTCGATGAGTCCGCACAACATCGCGGTAAAGCTATCAGATAGGCCTGAAACGCCACAACTGACCCAAGGGCCAGTAATAGGACAGGGGATTTGGCCGAAATAAAGGGGCTCAAAATCTACTGTACTGGCGGATAGTTCAGGTACAGGGGAGAACGTACAGTTCATCGCAATGGATCGACTGCCGGAGTCGCACCCCTTCAAAACCCCGCAACGCCCGACGCTCCCGCTTGCGGGCGAGCCCACCGGGGGCGCCCTCGTCAGCGTTGCGGATCGTGGGAGGCAGGCGAGACGGCGATCATCGTTTCCACTCTGGAACCGGTAGGCCCAAGACCTCATACAGATGCAACTTGATTTGTCGAGTGAGAAATGGGGCGACCGACCTTACGTCGTCCCATGGGTCGTCCCACTTGTGTATGCCCTCTTTGGTCGCGTGGGCAGTGGCTACATTTGCACCCAGCAAAACGCATCTGAGCAACGCTGCGTCACTTGGGGTGAGCGAGTTAGGATCGACGAACGTACCTCCAAGGTCAATCGAGAAGGCGTCCCCTCTACGGCCGCGTTTTTCTATCGGGCACAGAACACCTTTGGATACGCGTAGGCCGAGGAAATTGCCTGACCACCTGCACGCGATCAGTGCACTCTCAAAAATACTGGGAAAGACCGGCTCTAGCGGACCCTTCTGGCCGCCAGTTGCGACAAAAGTATTCAGCCCATCAAGCATTTTGATGCGATACGGAACGTGTTTGTTGAGCCATCGCTCCCGTTCCGGAGATGGAATGAGGTTGGGCAGAAAAGACATAGCGGAGATTTTCCGCTGGTTGGCGAAACATCGCAATAACGATCACGACCCGTGACCGTAGGAAATCCCGCCGCCTCCTATCTCGGCGGAGGGCCGCCCATGCCCATCGCCATCGGGTTAAACGGAACCGGCGTGCCGGTGATTTTATCCTTGGCGTCGCTCACCACCTTCGTGAGGACCATCGTGGAATCCTTGCCCTCGTGCTTGATCAGGCCGTACGGCGAAACTTGCTCGCTGATCCACGAATCTCCTGAGCCATCCTTCATCCGGTAATGATGGGCCATGAAGGTGCCCGCGGGCGTGGTCACCGACTCGGTGCCCATATCCTGCGCCTCGCTGCGAATATCCACGGGCTGCCGATTCTGCTGCGCCATGTGCGTCATCTGCATCGGCATTTCCATGGGAGGGCGTCCAGCCATTTGCATAATCATTCTCGTGACGGACGAGTTTGCGCCGTCCGGCACGGTGAGCATCTTCATCACCATCTCGCCCATCTGCGGGTTGGACATCGTGGACTCGAACCAGTAGCCGTCCTTGCCATCGACCGATTCCTTGCCGACGACATCGATCTCCATCACCATCTTGTCGCCCTTGCCATTCGACTGAATTTCATACTGCGCGCCGGAACCGACGATCGGGTTGAACAAGCCGCGCGGCTGCGCACCGTGCCCCATCATGCCGCCCATCTGAGCGCTTGCTGCCGCCGCCAGACCGAGCGCGACGATACAGGCTGCCGTCAAAAACTGGAGTTTTTTCATGAGTTCCTCGTGAGCAACTTCGTGAATGTATTTCCTGAAACGAACGAATACTACTTCCCCGCTCGCCTGGCTGCCGCCACCGGCGCCACAGCGGCTTTCCCGGAAACCGTGCTTCCATAGGACCTGCCGGTAATGCGCTCGATTCGGTACACGGGATCGGCGCCCGATTCAAAGTGCGTACGCATGAGCAGCTCGCCCACCAACCCCACCGCGAGCACTTGAATGCCAAACAAACAGAGCATCAGCGCGAGCACCATCAGCGGGCCATGCTCGGCGAACAAGTCGATGTGCCAGAAAACCTTCTCAAAAAACAGCGCGATGAGGATCAACGATCCGCCGAAGAGGCCCAGAAGCCCTGGAGGACCGAAAAAGTGCAGAGGGCGCGTCATGTAGCGCATCAGGAATCGAATGGTGATGATGTCGAAAAATACCCGCAGTGTCCGCGAAATTCCGTAGTGGGACTTGCCTTCGGGCCGCACGATATTCTTGATTGGGACTTCCACCACCTTGGCGCCATTCCATGCGGCCAGCGCCGGAATGAAACGGTGCATCTCGCCGTAGAGATGGATGTCTTTGATTGTGTCGCGCCGGTACACCTTGAACGTGGTGCCGAAATCGTGGATGTCGACGCCGGAAAGCTTGGACATCATCCAGTTGGCAACGCGCGAGGGCAGACGCCGCAGGAGAAAATTGTCGACGCGGCGCTGCCGCCAGCCGCTCACAATCTCGCAATCCTGCGACTCGAACGCTTCGAGCATCACAGGGATGTCCGCGGGATCGTGCTGCAGGTCGCCATCCATGGAGATAATCACGTCGCCGGTGGCGTAGTCGAATCCGGCCGCGAGCGCAGTGGTCTGCCCGTAATTGCGCTTCAAGCGAAGAACGGTGACCCGCGAGTCCAGCTCGGCAATTTCGGCGAGGTGCTGCGGGGTGGCGTCCTTGCTTTGGTCATCGACGTAGATAAACTCCACCGGCTCGTAGCGGCCGGTCATCACTTCGCTCAACTGGCGATGCAATTCCAGCACGCTCTCCTGCTCATCGTGGAAAGGCACCACGACCGAGTACTTGGGGGGCGCTATATCGATTTCCCGCATTGCGCTAGTTTAACCCGCAATAGCTGATTAACTGAATGCCTTCTTTTTCGACCGTGCGCTTCACATCAGCATCAAGGAGGCCGTCCAACTCCAGCTGGCGCTGGGCCTGAAGCCGCGATCCTGTGCGTGCCAGATCTTCGTCGCAAACGCCCGGATGCACCATGATTTCTGTGTTGCCCTCGGGCAGTTGCTCGATCATCCGGCGCAGGGCTTCGGGCCCGAGTTGCCCCGTCCTCGCAAGGCCCAGAAAGTGATCGGGGGATCGCAAACCGTGGTGCGCGGCAATTTCGTGGAAATTTCGGCCGACTACGCGAACGACACCCGCCGGCGCCAGCCGCGTGGAAAGCCCCACGCCATTCCACGAATCGCGCAGACTCTCGATCGGATTGCGCACGCGCCCGATGCCATAATCCGGCACGATCCTGGCGATAATTTCCATCACGATTGGATGCACGTGCGTGTGCTTATGCGTATCCACGTGGCTTGGCTGAATTCCAGCGCCGCGGATTTTCTCGATCTGCGCCCGGAGCTCCCGCTCGATCTCGGCGGGCCTTATAGTTCCCGCACTCACTCTCGCCGCGAAACCCGGTAGCGACACAGGCAGTCGTCCCTCAGAATCCGCGAGCGAAGAAATCTCTCGCGGCGGCGCGACCGCTTTGCCACCTACCAGCACCAGATGACACCCCACACCAAGTCCGGGATTCGCCAAGGCTAGCGCCACAGCGTGTTCAAACGCCGGCGCGGTGGCCATGAGAGTTGCGCTGGTGAGAATCCCTTCCCGGTGTGCGCGAATAATTCCCTGATTTACGCCGCGTGTCAAGCCAAAGTCGTCTGCATTCACAATTAGCTGTTTCATTTTGAATGGAGGTCTTCAGGCAGGCGAAAATGATAGCACGGCCGGGGCACAGCGGAGCCGTCCGAGAGAAGCTTCCACGGGAAAGTTCAACAGAAAAATTTAATATTTTGATTCGTTTGGGAGCAGGGTGGGCGTTCGACGCGACAGCAATTCACGCGCCAGACGGGGCAGAAACGCGCCCGCTTTTATGAATAGTCGATGAAAGTTTTCAACAGTTGTGTTGAAAACCGTGTGGAAATGGCTCGTCGACAAACAAAAAAGGCCCATTCATACGAGGGTTCATCCTGTTTGCACAAATTCTGGTGCAAGTTTTTCGCGGCGAAAATATTTTTACTGCGAGAGATTCTTCTACAAACGTAACATTCGCGGAGGACAACTTTTGCAGGATTCTTGGCAGAAATTTCGGAACAAAATAACCGTCAGTACCAGCGGTGGGGCGGGTCGAGTTTGATCTCGACGGAGTCTTCTTCTTTGCCTTCGAGATCGTACCACTTGCCGTACGTGTGCCAGCCCGGAGCAATCACCTGAATCAAAATTCTTCCTTGGGGAACCGCAGGGACTCGCACCGAACCATCGCCATTCGTTTTCAGATCCAGCTCAGCAAGCTTGTCCTTACGAAGCAGGTTGCCGGGAATATCGTAGCGAACGTACACGCTCGCGTTGGCAACCGGCTTGCCGCTATCTCCCTTTACTTCGATTCTGAGCTTTACCGTTTGTTGCCCGAGCGGTTTTTTGCTTGGTGAATCGGCTTGGTCTGCGGGAGTCTGCGTGGAATCATTCGGCTCCTGTGCGCCTGCGGCGGCGGCACCGAGCAATCCGATCGCTAAAAACGCGCCACATATCCTCAAGAGAGCCGTTCGATCGATTCGCCTGGAAGGTCCCACGGTAGATAACTTTTACTCTACTCTCTGGCCGGTCCGCAAGGGAGGAATCTTCTCGTGCGCGGGTTGCACCTTCTGAAGGGCCGCTCGCCGCATTCTCGTTTTAAAACCGGTAGAATCGCGGCAGGGCGCTCGCTCAATTACAAGGAGGCAGCTTCATGGGGTTTTCAACCGACGCGATTCACGTGGGCCAGGAACCGGATCCGCTGACCGGTTCGGTGGTTGCGCCCATCTACCAGACTTCGACCTACGTGATGGAAAGCCTCGATAAGGGCAAGGGCTACGACTACGCGCGTACCACGCATCCCAACCGGAAAGCGCTGGAACGCACCGTCGCGAAACTGGAGGGCGGCAAGGCTGCCTATGTATTCACCTCCGGCATGGCCGCCATCGACGCAGTGTTTCGTTTGCTGAGGCCCGGGGATCACACCGTCCTTCCCAAGGCGATTTACGGCGGCACGTTCCGTCTTGCATCGAAGCTGCTGGTGGAATTCGGGCTGGAGTTCAGCTACGTGGACACGTCGTACCTAGGCGAAGTGGAACGGGCCATCCAGCCCTCGACGAAAATGATTTACGTCGAGACGCCTTCCAATCCCACGATGATCGTCACCGACCTCGCCGCGGTGGCCGCTCTCGCGCGCAGCCGGAACCTGACGTTCGCTGTGGACAACACGTTCCTGAGCCCCTACTTTCAGCAGCCGATCGCCCTGGGCGCGCACATCGTCATCCACTCCATGACGAAGTATCTCAACGGCCACAGCGATTGCATCGGCGGGGCGGTGGTGCTCGCGCGCCCCGAGGACGCGGAAAAAATTTATTTCCTGCAGCGCTCGGCCGGCGCGGGACTCGCGCCGATGGACTGTTTCCTGATTTCCCGCGGGATCAAGACGCTCGCGGTGCGGATGGACCGCCACAATTCCAATGGAATGGCGATCGCACAGTTTCTTGAGGCGCATCCCAAAGTGAAGCGCGTTCTCTACCCCGGACTTTCCTCGCATCCGCAGCACGAAATCGCCAGGCGGCAGCAGCGCGGCTTCGGAGCGATGATCACCTTCGACCTGGGTTCGCTCGACGCCGCGCGCACCCTGCTCAATCACGTGCATCTCTGCTCGCTCGCGGAAAGCCTGGGCGGCGTCGAAACATTGATCTCGCATCCGGCTTCCATGACGCACTCTTCCATGCCGCCCGAAGTGCGCAAGGAAAACGGCATCACCGACGGGATGGTGCGCGTCTCGGTGGGGATCGAAGATGTCGAAGACCTCATCGCCGACCTCGACCAGGCGCTGGCCCGCGTGTAGCAAGGCCCGTGCGGCACCTGGCATGAAGATCGCCTGATCAGGCGATCTTCATGCGACAGATCACGCCGACATCGTCGCAATACCACATGGTGTCCTGCCAGATGCTCATGCCATGCGGCAGCGGGTCCGTCTCGGCGAGCTGGATTTTCTCGACGACTTCGCCCGTGTCAGTGTCGTGCTTGAAGAAGGCGTTCAGGTTGGAGTCGGTACACCACAGGTATTTGCCTTCCCAGCCGATTCCGTGGGGCCGGTTGCCTACCGAATCGAATCGCTTTTGCACGACCCAGGTCTGAGGATCGAGGCAGAAGATCGTGCGCGCGGGCGGCACAGCCATCCAGAGCTTGCCGTCACGCCATTCCTGGCCGTGCGCGCCGGTTCCGGTGGCCTTGGCTCCCATGATGCGCCCTTGCACGAATCCGCCGACGGTCTCTCCCGGAGCGAGCGTGCGCCGCTGCTCAGGCGCTTTCGCGAGCGGACTGCGGCGGCCGGGGGCGTCTCCAACCATCTGGTAGATCACCCCTGCCCCGGGCGTGAACATTTTCTCGATGGTCTTGCCGGTGGTGGCGTCACAATGGACGATCTCCCGGCTGTAGGTGGATCCGATCCAGAGCGTTCCGTCGTGGTAGGTGAGGCCGCTCGACTTGTTGGTCTCGGTGGGGAATGAACGGATAATCTTACCGTCCGCGTAACTCACCAGGGAGGCGCTGTTGGCTTCATCCTGATGGATGATCCACAATCCCTCGCTGGTGGCCTGCAGGCCGTTCGGCTTGGGTATCGGCGATGGGAACGCAATCTCCACCTTGCCGACGGAACGCGTTTTGACATTGGGGACAGACGCCGCCGCCCGCAAAGCGGGATCAAGGGCAGCAACGACCGGGGCCGCGGCGCCAAGCGCCAGAAAATTCCTGCGTCCTATCATTGAATCCTCCTTAACGAAGCTGTTTCTCTCCGAAATGAAGCAAACATGACCTGGGCCGGTAGTTTCGTTTGCTACTTGCTTGCCGACTGTTTTCCGCCACTCTTCGCAGCCAGATAGAAATAGCCCACCTTGTTATTCGGATTGGTGCCGTACCACATGCGGCCCTCCGAGTCGCGGAAGAATTCCCGTCCGCAGGTTTCGTAATGCGGGAACGGGTATTCGATCACTTTGCCGGTCTTGGTATCGAGGCGGCCCAGATTGTCCTGATGGTGGGAGTTGTACCAGAGATATCCCTCCGTATCGAAACCCAATGCATAGGGTGTGGGATCGGGGCCTGGCAGCGGGAATTCCTTCATGGTCTGAGTAGCGGGGTCGAAGCGCGCAATATTTCCGCCGTGCATTTCGCCGGCGTAAATCATGCCGTCCGGGCCGATTTCAAGGCGGCGGGGCGAAGCAAGCGGCGTGGGAAGAACCCACTGCGTGACCTTCATGGTTTTTCCGTCTACTTTTCCGATCTTGTTGGGGCCGGGGCTCGTGAACCATACATCGCCGTTCTTATCCGGCTTCACGTCGTAGGAGTTGCGCACTTCGTCGAAATGAGTAAATTCCTTTGTTTTTGGGTCGAATGTCGAGAGGGGATATCCGCTCGACCACGCGTTTCCGCTGGGATCGAGCCGAACCGTGTGCTTCGTTCCACCTGCGGCGACACCCTCTTTGCCGGGAAGATACGGGTCCTGATATTCCGTAATTTCGTGCGTCACCGGGTCCCAGCGGCCGAGCTTGTTAGCTCCCTGCTCGGTAAGCCACACAGATCCATCCGCGGCAGGCACGGCGGAATGAACTCCGGCGGTGCCGATGTTCGGAACCGGGAAATCGACGATTTCTCCGGTTTTCGGATCGAGCCGCGTGATTTTGTTGGCCACGCCGAAGTTCGGAATCCACACATAGCCGTTCTTATCGGGAGCCGCGCTGAAAGGCATTCGGCTTGGCCCCGGCATATCGTATTCCACGTAGACGATATTCAGGCTGTCCGCGCCGAACGATCGCAGTGTGGCTTTGTAACCGGGCATGTCCACGGGCGATTTCGGCAGCACCGAGTCCGGGCCGAACAACATCGTGAGATAAGACGCGATATCTTCGGCATCCTGATCCGTCACATTCGCCAGATTGAAGTGCATGGCTGTCCGCATGTATTCGACGCGATCCCGCCAGCCGTCCGCATCCCTCGTCACTGACGCCATGCGGCTCTGAAATTGGTGGCAGCTTTCGCAATCCTGAACGATCAGGTCCTTCCCTTTCGCCGGGGGCCAGAGTTGCTCGGCCTGATAAAAATGAGTCTCGTTCCAATGGACTACGCCGGGTTGCAGAGCAAAATCGAAGGAGGTGTTCTGGTCCGCGGTGAGGTTCACGCCCATGCGTGGATCGGCGCGGTAGCCGGTGGCGTCGATCTGCACGCGGTATTCCCCGGGCGGCAATTTTTCGAGGCGGTAGCGGCCCTGCGTATCGGAGAGGACGATCACGGTCATCCTCATCTTCATGTTCCGGGCTTCGACGAATGCGCCCTGAAACGGCGCGCCGTCCGAGCCTTTCACGATTCCCGTCAGCGTGGCGCCCTGGCAGGCCGAGCCAAGCAGAATTGCGAAAGCGATCGTCGAAAAAAGCTTGCGTCTCAACATGGGCCTCCCTTTCGAAGCCGCGATCTTACTTCTTTGCAACCTCACCGCTTTTCCCGGCGAGGTAGAAGTACCCGACCTTGTTGTTGGGCGACGAGCCGTACCACATGTGCCCTTCCGCATCGCGGAAGAATTCGCGCGCGCAATTTTCAAAATGCGGAAAGGGATATTCGATCACCTTGCCCGTCTTCGTATCGAACCGGCCGAGGTTATCCATGTGATGCGAGTCATACCACAGATAGCCATCCGCATCGAAGCCCAGCGCATAGGGGCTGGGATCGGGCCCCGCCAACTTGAATTCCTCGAACGTCTGCGTTGCGGGATCAAACCGGAGCATCTTGCCCGCCTTGAACTCGCCCGAATAAATCATTCCATCCGGGCCGACTTCCACGCGGCGCGGATAAGAATCAGCCGTAGGCGAAGGCCACTGCGTCACCTTCATAGTCTTGCCGTCCACCTTTCCAATGCTATTGCGAGCGGGATTGGTGAACCAGACGTCGCCATTCTTGTCAGGCTTCACATCGTAAGTGGCCGCGACTTCCGAAAAGCGCGTGAACTTTCCGGTCTCCGGATCGAACTTGGTCAGCGGAATGCCGCTCGACCACACGTTCCCGCTGGGATCGAGCCGTAGCGTGTGCTTCTGCCCGCCCGGCAGCAGGCCCTCTTTGCCGGGAACATACTGATCCTGGTATTCGGTCACCTTTTGCGTGTTGGGATCCCATCTGCCCACTCTGTTCGAGCCCTGCTCGGCCAGCCAGACAGAGCCATCGGCCGCAGGAATGGTGGAATGGATTCCAGCAGTGCCGATAAATGGCACGGTGAAGTCCTTCATCTCGCCGGTCTTGGGATCGAGTCGAGTGATCATATTCGCCCGGCCGGAATTGGGAATCCACAAGTAGCCGTCTTTGTCCGGGGTGGCGCTGAACGGCATGCGGCTCGGGCCAGGCATGTCGTATTCCACGTACACGATGTTCATCGCATCGCTGCTGAAGGTTCGCAGCGTTTCCTTGTAACCGGGCATGTCCGCGGGAGATTTGGGCAACACGGAATCTGGGCCGAACAACTTGGCCAGATAGGCCGCAAGATCGTCGGCATTCTCGTCCGTGATATTCGAGAGGGCGTAATGCTCGGCCGTGCGCATGTATTCGACGCGGTCTCGCCAGCCCTCCTGATCGCGCGTCACGGACGCCATGCGGCTCTGAAATTCGTGGCAGATCGTGCAATTTCCCAGCAGCAGATCCTTCCCTTTTGCGGGCGGCCAAAGCTTCTGCTCCTGGTAGAGATGGGTTTCATTCCAGCGGACGGGGCCAGGCTGCAGCGCGAAATCGAACGAAGCATTCTGGTCCGCGGCGAGACTTACGCCCGCGCGGGGATCGGCGCGATAGCCGGTTGCAACGATTTGCACGCGGTAATCGCCGGCCGGCAATTTCTCGAGGTGGTAGCGGCCCTGGGCGTCCGACAGAACGATCACCGTCATCCGCATCTTCGTGTTGCGGGCTTCCACGAACGCGCCCTGAAACGGCGCGCCATCGGGACCTTTGACGGTTCCGGTGACCGTCGCTCCCTGGCAAGCGGAAGCAACCAAAATACCCAGGCCTATGAGCCGAAAAAACGCGTCTTTGGGACGCATCCACTCCCTCCCCGTTCGACTATCCTACCGCTCCACGCCGCGCTGGAGCAGGGCAAATCCGCGATTACCCTTTTGGAACTCCGGCATCCACCACAAACAGGCACCGGTTAACGGCGGCATAGTAGCACAGCGGATAGCTGGGGAGGACTTCGAAGGAATGATGGGTAGCTAGCTGTGGATACGCCCCGAAAATCGCC
>CAZRKW010000126.1:0-11436 GCA_964600355.1 uncultured Acidobacteriaceae bacterium | reverse complement strand
GACCTCGACAACCTCCTCGCCGCGCTCCCGTCTCTGCGCAACCCGACTATCTCGCAGCTGAGCGATCCCAACTGGGTCGCCATCAACACCATCGTCGAGGAAAAAACGGTCCGCCAGCTAATCCCCAAACTCAAGGCCGCCCGCGCCGAAGGCATCGTCGAATATCCGCTGAACAAGGTTGTCTACTAATGGCTCCCCAGTCCATGCGCCGACCCATGCGGATGCGCGTCGTAGCGCTCACACCGGCCGCGCAAGAAAAAGTACTCGCCTCGCGCCGCGACAGCAGCCGCGAAGCCGAGCGCATCGCCTCGCGCATAGTCGAGGACGTCCGCCGTCGCGGCGATGCCGCGCTCTTCGCCTACACGAAAAAGTTCGACTGCGTAGCGCTCTCTGCAAAAAACGTATGGGTGCCGCCCTCGGAACTCAAGCAGGCCGCGCGCAAAGTCCCCGCGGATTTCCTGGCCGCCATCGACCACGCCGCGCGCAACATCCGCGCCGTAGCGCGCAAGCAGAAGCCCCAGGAATGGAATATCGAAGTCGAGCCCGGTGTGAGTGCCGGCCAGCGCGTGCGCGCCATCGAGTCCATCGGCTGCTATCTACCCGGCGGCCGTTTCTCGCTAGTCTCCACCATGCTAATGACGGTAGTCCCCGCGCAGGAAGCAGGCGTACGCCAGATCGTAGTAGTAAGCCCGCAACCGGGCGCCGCGCTGCTGGCCGCAGCCGAGCGGCTAGGTGTGCGCTCGGTAGCCCGCGTAGGGGGCGCGCAAGCCGTAGCCGCGCTGGCCTACGGCACCAAATCCATCCCTCGCGTGGACAAAATCTTCGGCCCCGGCAATCGCTTCGTCACCGCCGCCAAGCGCCTCGTCAGCGCCGATTGCGCCATCGACATGCTCGCCGGCCCCACCGAAGCCATCGTCTTCGCCGATCGCGGCAATCCCCAATTCATCGCCGCCGACCTGACCGCCCAAGCCGAACACGATCCCGACGCCATCTCGATTTTCGTAACCACCTCGCAGCGCCTGGGCAAAGCTGTAGCCGCGGAAATCGAACGCCAGCTGGACGAATTGCCCGATACCAATCTCGCCCGCCGCTCTCTCGCGAATAACGGCGGGGTCCTGGTCGCGCGCAATCTCGCCGCTGCCATTCGTTTCGTAAATCGCTTCGCCCCGGAGCATCTAACTCTGCCCGACAACTCCAGCGCGTTGCTCGATCGCATCGACTCCGCCGGAAGCATTTTCCTCGGCGATTGGAGCGCGCAAACCTTCGGCGATTACGCCAGCGGCACCAACCACGTACTCCCCACCGGAGGCGTGGCCCGCACGCGAGGCGGCCTGTCCGTCACCGATTTTGTAAAGTGCATCAGCGTGCAGGAAGTATCGCAAGCCGGCTTCCTGCGCCTCGCCCCGATAGCCGCCGAATTCGCCCGCGCCGAAGGCCTCGACGCGCACGCCCGCTCGGTCGAAGTACGAAGCGGTAGCGTGCGAAGCGGTGAAGCGCGAAGCAGCGGGGCGCGGAACCGCGCAGCGCGCAATGGCGAAGCGCGCAACGGCGCAGCACGCAATATTGCCGCGCAAAAGGACGCGAAAAAAGGGGCCCGCAAATGAAGCCGCCCGTCCCCATCCGCGCGGCCGTAGAAAAAATGCGCGCCTACAACCCGCCCCTCGAAGGGCGCACAAAAAAACTGCGCCTCGATTTCAACGAGAACCCCATAGGCTGCTCACCCAAAGTTCGCCAAGCTTTAGCCAAGCTGACCAGCGCCGAAATCTGTTCCTACCCCGAGCAGGAAACCGTCCGCCGCCAAATGGCCAGGTATTTCAGCGTAAGCCCCGACGAACTCCTACTAACCAACGGCACCGACGAAGCCCTCCACGTAATAGTAAGCACTTTCGTAGAACCAAATGACGCGGTTCTGCTGGTAGAGCCAACCTACGCCATGTATCGCTTCTACTCGGAACTGGCGGGCGCGCAGATAGCCGCCCCGCGCTACACCAAGGAAATGCAATTCCCGTGGCAAGAAGTCCAAGCACTATTGAAAGGTGATAATTTTTCGCCAGGCGCAAGAGTGCCGCAGGAAGAAGGTTTTCCGGGTGCCGCACCCTTAAGCAGTTCAAGGGTGCGTGCCAGGCAGAACCAACTCAAGCAACCGCCAGAAGTTGCTCTTCGGCCCCAATCCCAGCCATCGAAACCCGCAATCCCACCCGGCGCGAGCGATTGCTCGTTGCCGTTTAGGGGGTTGGAGCTTCAGCTCCGACAAAACCCGCCACAAAAAAAGGGGGCTTTAGCCCCTGAGGAAAAGCCTTCCTACGTTCTTTCCTCGCCGGTGCCGCCGCGCGTCTTCTTTCTGCCAAATCCCAACAGCCCCACGGGCAACCTGCTCTCCCTCGAGGAACTCCGCCGCATCCTAACCGCCGCCAAAAACACCATGGTAGTAATCGACGAAGCCTATTTCGAATTCTCCGGCGTAACGGTAATCCCCTGGATCCGCCGCCACGCCAACCTGATAGTCACGCGCACCTTCTCAAAAACCGCCGGCCTGGCCGGCCTCCGCCTAGGCTGCATCTTCGTAAATCGCAGCCTGGCCGCCACCATGCGCAAGTCCCAATCGCCCTACCCGGTAAACGCCGCCGCCCTGGTAGCCGCCAAAGCCGCCATGCAAGACCGCGCTTTCATCAAGCGCACAGTCCGCGAAGTAAAAACCGGCCGCCAGCAACTGGAACGCGGCCTGAAGCGCCTGTCCATCCCCTACTTCCCCAGCGGCGGCAACTTCCTCCTGGTCTATCTAGGCGACCGCGCAAAAAAGATCGTAGCCAGCCTCGACCGCAAAGGCATCCTCCTGCGCGACCGCTCCAGCGACTTCCACGGCCAAGGCTACGTCCGAATAACCGCCGGGATCCCGGCGCAAATGAAGCGACTTCTCCGCGAACTAGAGGCCATCCTGTGACCGCTCCTCTTGTTTCATCCTTGTGTCGGCGAACCCCAGGCGATCCTATGATCACCCTGCTCCCATGTGTAAGCAGTCATTCTCAGCGAAGCGAAGTACGCTTCTCCGCCGCTCGCCTCTGCAGCGGCAAATACCGCCCTGGAAGTTTTTTCCGCAGTCATTCTGAGCGAAGCGAAGTACGCTTCTCCATCGCTCGACCTCCGAGCGATGAATCCCTCTTCGGCGTGCAAAACAGCCCCGCATCTGCCACTGTCTCGCTTTTTTCCTATCTTTTCTCTTATCTTTTCGTTGTCATCCTGAACGCAGTGAAGGATCTGCTTCTGCCTTTTCCATTCCGTCGCTTCGTTCCTCCCATTCCCCCGAGAGCAACCACATGAGAAAAGCCAAGCTCCAACGCACCACCAAAGAAACCGACATAGCCCTCCGCCTGAACCTCGACGGCAAGGGCCGCGCCAAAATCTCCACGGGCATCCGCTTCTTCGACCACATGCTCGAACAAATCGCCCGCCACGGCGCCCTCGACCTCGAATTGAAAGCCACGGGCGACCTCGACGTAGACCAGCACCACACCGTCGAAGACGTAGGCATAGCCCTGGGCGAAGCCGTAAAGCAAGCCCTCGGCACAAAGCGCGGCATTCTCCGCTCCGGCTATTTCCTGATGCCCATGGACGATTGCCTGGCCGCCGCCGCCCTAGATTTCTCCGGCCGCGCCTATTGCGTCTGCACCTGGAAATTCTCCGCCCCGAAAGTAGGCGACTTCCAGACCGAACTCCTCGAAGACTTTTTCCGCGGTTTCGCGCAGTCCGCCGCCGCCAACGTCCACCTCAAGCTCATGTACGGCCACTCCTCGCACCACCAGGTCGAATCCATCTTCAAAGCCTTCGCAAAAGCCCTGCGCTTCGCCGTCTCCCGCGACAAGCGCCTCCGCAACGTCCTCCCCTCCACAAAGGGGCTGCTATGAAAGTAGCCATCGTTGATTACGGTGCCGGCAATCTGCCTTCCGTCGAGCGCGCTCTGCAGAAGTTGGGCGCCGAGACCGAGCGCGCCGTCCGCCCCGAACAAATCGCCGGAGCCCAAGCCGTGGTTCTCCCCGGCGTAGGACACTTCTCCGCCTTTGTCGCCGGACTCCACGAGCGCAACCTCACGTCATCCCTAAAAATGGCGAAAGACTCCGGGATCCCCATCCTGGGCATCTGCCTCGGCCTGCAAGCCATGTACGAATCGAGCGACGAAGCCCCTGGCGACCCCGGCCTCGGCTTTTTCAGCGGGCAGGTCCGCATGCTGCCGCAAAACGTCAAGGCCCCGCACATCGGCTGGAATCAGGTCGAGCGCAAACAGCCCAGCCAGCTGCTGCTGGGCATTCCCGAAGAGGCCTACTTTTATTTCGCGCACTCCTACGCCGCGCTCGGCACCGGAGCCGAAACCGCCGCCGTCTGCAATCACGGCTTTCCCTTCGCCGCGGTCGTTGAACAGGGCAATCTCGCCGGCGTGCAGTTTCATCCGGAAAAATCCGGCGAAACGGGAGCCCTCGTCCTCAAAAATTTCCTGGACTCCGCCCGCGAGTCCAACAGCAAAGCAAAGGGACGCGAACAATGACCCTCGCTCGCCGCATTATCCCCTGCCTCGATGTCGACGCCGGCCGCGTCGTCAAAGGAATCGAATTCGAAGGCCTGCGCGACATGGGCGATCCGGCCGAACTCGCCGCCCGCTACAACCTCGAAGGCGCCGACGAACTCGTTGTCCTCGATATCAGCGCCACCCATGAAGGCCGCGCGACGTTCCTCGAAACTATCCGCCGCGTAGCCGAACAATTGAATATTCCGCTCACAGCCGGCGGCGGCATCCGTAAGCTCGAAGACGGCCGCGCCGTTCTGCGGGCTGGCGCCGACAAAGTCACCGTCAACACCGCCGCGGTCAAGCGCCCCGAGTTGATTTCCGAACTCTCGCAGCAGTTCGGCGCGCAGGCCGTGGTTCTCTCCATCGACGTGAAGCGCACCGGCCCCGAATCCTGGGAAGCCTACACACGGGGCGGCCGCGACGCCACCGGCCTCGACGCCGCGAAATGGGCCGCCGAAGCCGTCTCTCGCGGCGCAGGCGAAATCCTGCTGACCTCGATTGACCGCGACGGCACCTGCAGCGGCTTCGATTGCGGCCTAACCGCAAAAATTGCCGCCACCGTGCCCGTTCCGGTAATCGCCTCCGGCGGCGCCAGCACCTTCGACGATTTTCTGAACGTGTTCCAGGGAGGCTGCGCCGACGCCGCGCTCGCCGCCTCCGTTTTCCACAGCGCCACGCATTCCATTCCCGCGCTGAAGAAATTCCTGGCGGAGCGAAACGTTCCGATCCGCCTGAGCAGATGAAAGCGAAAACATGATCATCCCCTGCATCGATCTGCAAGACGGTAAAGCCGTGCAACTCGTTCGCGGTCGCCGCCTCGCCCTTTCCGTGAAAGACGTTCTCGGCCTCCTCGAGCGCTTCCGCGACTATCCCATCCTCCACGTGATCGACCTCGACGCCGCCATGCGCAAAGGCTCGAACTCCCGCTGGATCAAGACGCTCTGCGCGCGAGGCAAGATGAAGGTCCGCGTAGGCGGAGGTATCCGCAAAGCCGCGCAAGCCGAGAAAATCCTCTCCTGGGGTGCGGAAAAAATAATCGTGGGCAGCGCGGCCTTCGAGGGCGGGAAAATCGCAGAAAAGTTTTTGGGCATCCTGGCAAAGCGCGTCGGCCGGAAGAAAGTAATCGTCGCGCTCGACACCGAGGGAGGCCGCATAGTGGTCCGCGGCTGGCAGGAGCGCCTGAAGCTTCGCCCCGAAGAAGTGATCCCCGAGCTCGAACCCTACTGCTCGGAATTCCTATCCACCTTCGTCGATAACGAAGGCACCATGAAGGGCACAGACCTAGCCTGGTTCAAAACGCTCCGCCGCGTCACAAAATTCCCGATCACCGCCGCCGGCGGAATCCGCAGCATGCGCGAAGTAAACGCCCTCGAGAAGATCGGTATGCACGCCGCTGTAGGAATGGCCATCTACACCGGCCACTTGGCCGCGGACAAAACCGGATTGGGAGAAGTACGTACGAAGTAGCCGCAAAACGAATCGGTATACATAAAGTTGATTGCATTTTGTCTCTTTAAGTTTCAGCCCATCTTCGCCGGATGTCATCGTCTTTGTGCCTGTGAATGCTATAATTTGCGACTTACTCTATGACACGACCCACCGAAACCATGCCCCACATTTCGCCTGAAGTTCTAGCGAAATACGAGCCCGTAATAGGCCTAGAAGTCCACGCCCAGCTCTCCACTCTGACGAAGGCGTTTTGCGGGTGCTCGACTAATTTTGGGGACGCGCCGAATTCGAACACTTGTCCTGTGTGTTTGGGGTTGCCGGGGGCGCTGCCGGTGTTGAACAAGAAGGGGTTGCAGCTTGCCTTGCGGGCTTCGCTGGCTATCAACTGTGCCGTGCAGGCGCGGTCGCGATTTGCCCGCAAAAACTACTTTTATCCCGATCTGCCCAAGGGCTACCAGATTTCGATGTACGAGCTGCCGCTCGCTACTATGGGCTGGCTCGATATTGAAGTGGAGGGCGCGGCGAAGCGCATTGGAATCACGCGCTTGCACATGGAAGACGATGCGGGCAAGAGCCTGCACGAGGGCTTTCCGGATTCGGATCGCTGGAGCTACATCGACTTCAACCGCTGCGGAGTGCCGCTCATCGAAATCGTGTCAGAGCCGGACCTGCGTACTTCTGCGGAGGCCTACGCTTACCTCACCACGCTGAAGCAGATCCTTGAATACACGGAAGTTAGCGACTGCAACATGGAGCAGGGATCGCTGCGCTGCGACGCCAACGTGAGCGTGCGCCTCCGGGGCGCGCCAAAATTCGGTACTAAAGCGGAAGTAAAAAACCTGAACTCGTTCCGTTATCTTACGCACGCGCTGGAATACGAGATCGAGCGGCAGATCGGCGTGCTCGAATCCGGCGGGACGATTACGCAGGAGACGCGGCTGTGGAACGTAGCGGCGGGGCGCACCGAACCGATGCGCTCGAAGGAATTCGCGCACGACTACCGCTATTTCCCCGACCCCGATCTGCTGCCGGTGGCGATTTCCGATTCCATGATCCAGCAGGTGCGGGGAGAAATGCCGGAGCTTCCGGCGGCGAAGCTATCGCGCTTCCTGCGGGATTACGGGATCACACCTTACGATGCGGGCGTGCTGACCGCGTCGCGCGCGCTGGCCGATTATTTTGAAGCGGCGGTGAAAGCTGGCGCTCCGGGGAAGACGGCGGCGAATTGGATTGGAGTGGAATTGCTGCGGCGCCTCAACGATGCGGGAAAGAGCATCGGCGAGTGCCCGCTGCCGGCGACGGCTCTCGCGGAACTGCTCAAAAAAGTGGAAAGTGGCGAAATCACGGCGGCCAGCGGGAAAAAAGTGTTCGCGAAAATGTTCGAGACGGGAAAGAGCGCGGCGGAAATCGTAGCCGCCGAAGGACTCGGGCAAATCAGCGACGCGGGCGCGATCGAGAAAATCGCGCGGGACGTGACCGCGAAAAGCCCGGACAACGTGGCCAAGTATCGCAGCGGGAACGAAGGAGTTTTCAAATTTTTCGTTGGGCAAGTGATGCGCGAGACGCGGGGGCAGGCCAACCCGCAGCTGGTGAACGAAGTGCTGAAGCGCGTGCTCTCGGAGTCCTGAAGCCGATCGAGTACCCGGAGAAAGAAAGTGCTAAGCGAAGGCGACCAGGCTCCCGATTTCCACGCGACTGCGGACGACGGCCGGACAATTTCCCTCGGCGAGTACCGCGGGAAAAACCTCATTCTTTATTTCTTTCCGAAGGCCAATACACCCGGTTGAACGAACGAAGCGTCCGAGTTTCGTGACGCCCTCAAGGAATTTACGGCTCTTCAGACCTCGGTGATCGGGTGCAGCGCCGACACAGTGGAAGCACAGGCAAAGTTCAAGACCAAGTACAACCTGAACTTTCCTCTGCTGTCCGACCCGGACTTCCTCGTGATCGAGGCCTACGGGGCGCGGCGCATGAAGCGCTTTCTGGGAAAATCCTACCTCGGCATCGTGCGCATGACATTCTGGATCGGGCCGGATGGAAAAATTCGCAAGGTGTGGGATAAGGCTGCCAGCAAGGGGCACGCCGATGAAGTGTTGGCGGCCGTACGGCAGAAATAGCTCAGAGACCGCATCGGGACCACGCCTTACAGCGAGACGCTTACGGCATCTCCTTCGGGTTCGATGAGGGCGTTATCGATTAACCGCGTGCTGCCGACTCGGGCGGCAATCACAAGATAGCACGGGCGCCTGAGCGTCAGGGACGGCTCGAAGCTGTCCGCATCCACAATCTCCGCATAATCGAGTACAACTCCCGGCTCAGCATCAGTTTTTGAATCGGCCACTTGGCGACAGGCAGCGATGACTCTGATAGGGTCGCGTTCGCCTACCTCAATTGCGCGCCGGGCAGCGTCGAGCGCGCGATAGAGGGCCGTTGCGGACTGGCGTTCGCCATCCTTCAGGTACGAATTGCGGGAGGAAAGGGCGAGCCCGTCGGGCTCGCGCACGATCGGGCAGGTGACGATTTCGGCGTCGAGGTTCAAGTCCGCGGCCATCTGGCGAATGATGCGGACCTGTTGCGCGTCCTTGCGGCCGAAGAATGCGAGGCGCGGCTGGACGATTTCGAAAAGCTTTAGAACGACGGTGGTGACGCCTCGGAAATGTCCCGGGCGGGAGCGGCCCTCGAGGCGATCGCCGAGTCCTTCTACAGTGACAGCCGTGCGGAAGCCCTTCGGGTACATTTCTTCGGCGGACGGCGCGAAGAGATAATCGACGCCGAGCTTTTCGAGCGCCGCGCGGTCGGCGTCGAGGTTTCGCGGATACCTCTGAAGGTCTTCGGATGGACCGAACTGCTTCGGGTTTACGAAAAGCGAGACGACCACAGGGGAACAGCGCCGCAGAGCCTCGCGAACGAGCGAGACATGGCCTTCGTGGAGAGCGCCCATCGTGGGGACGAGACCGAGGACGCGTTCCTTTGCGCGGGCGTCGAGCGCGATCTGCTGCATCCAGGCTATGGTGTGGATGGTTTCCATGTGGTGGCTGGGAGTCGCCCTTCAGTTAGCGGGGCGGGATTCCCTCGAGAGTTTTCGCGCCCCAGCGGCTTTCCAAGCGAAGGGGGTTCGGAGAAGCGAAAGCTCGCGGGAACGGCACCGTGAGAGGAAGGCGCTTCGCGCGGAGTTTTTTGTGTCCTGACTGAAGCCACGACCTACAGGGCCTGCTGCCGTGGTGACGATGGAGGAGCAGTGTGGTTGCGAAAAGGTCCAATGCAGATCCCTCACTTTGTCCGGGATGACTCTTGGGGCTTTCTAGTCCGTGAGACTTAGGGTGGAGGATTCGAACCTCAATCGCCGCTAGACGATCTGCCATTTATAAGATGACTCCCAGCACTTGCTGGACACCCTCCGTTTTACCGTTTCATCTGCTCAAACCGCACTACCTTGCTTGAAATATCTCTTGTTCCATGTGATGGCGGCGAGGCCATCACATCATACGAGTCCAAGATTTCTTTAACATTCTCAACGGTGAGTCTTAATTCCGCTGCGAGGCGAGCGGGGTTATTCGCAAAGGGGCTGACTTCTACAATCTTTCTCAGTGCCCTTGGCTTTTCAATTGCGATATCCAAATTACTCGGCTCCCGAGTTCTCCATCCTCGGATGGATACTTGTTCGAATAGGTAGCGGTATTGACGATCCGCAATTATCCCTAATTCATGCGAGCGGTATATGAGGGCTTGAATCGACACTCCCCATCGTGGTTTTAATGCTGCCAAACTACTCAAGGTCACCGGGGCGACGATTTCACGCCGCATGGCCTTTTCTGGAAGAAGAAGTTCTCCCGCAAACATATCAGCTTCTTTGTGCTCATCGGACCGAATCGGCCTATTGAAGTGAAGAACTAGGTGGCCCAATTCATGGGCCGCACTCCATCTCTTGCGATCGCCTGAATTCCGCCCTGCGCATAACCCCACCACAGGAAAGCTATCAATCCAAGTCGAGAACGCGTCTATATCATCCTGCTCAACGGGGATTGGAAACACCAGAATCCCGGCGCGTTCCATTGAATTCACCAAATGCTGGATCGGTTCATCCGCCGATAATCCGAGCCACTTTCGAGCCTGTATCGCTGCCTCGCTAGGCGACTTCGAGCTCTTCTCCAATCGCAAAGGTAGCTGCGTAACGTAAGGAGCCAAATTCATTCCCATCTCAAAAATAATTTCGGCATATCTGGCCGCTGCCAAGGCGTCGCGTCTTGTCATCGCTGCGCGCGATCTGAATAACAAGATTTCAACTGGAACCGAAACCGGCGGATCAGTCGTGAAGAAAGCGACAGGTAAATGCGTGTGCTGCGCGATTGCCGAAATCAAATCAGCAGACGGCTCCTTGAAACCTCGCTCAACATGAGTAATCGCTGCCTGCGATTTCCCTAGGAGCCGTGCTAAGTCAATCTGCGTCAATCGTCGTAATTCCCGAGCTTGCCGCACACGTTTTCCGCTAAACATTCAACCTACCCTTCACTAGTTTTTGGCATAGCTACGGGATCAATTGGCAGATCACCTGAAGGAGTTTGACCGATTGTGCTACCGCTCAGGCTCGAAGCCGGTTCGTCTATCCGTGCCCACCACCATGCTTCCGGAACCCGTTCCTCTTCGTCGTATCGTTTCGGGCATACGAGCCACAGCGTGATTTTATTTTGCGGACCGACAACGTACAGTACAACAAAATTCCAAATCTTGGGAGCGCCATTCCCGTCGTACGGCAATAAATATTGCTGGTTCAAGAAGCTTTTTCTTCCCGGCGAACTACCCGGATTGGGCAATTCGTTTTCTGATCCCTTCCAGCAACGAAAACGAGCGTCACTTATCTCGAATTCAATTCCAGAAAGAGACCAATCCTTGAAGCGGATGCCTTCAAGGTTTTGCCTCACCAAATATCTTTTCATATGGGCCCGTACCAGGGTGAGGAACGTGCTACCACCACAATTAAGTTCCTCGGCCTCGACGTATACGGTGGATTTGAAAAATGCGTGATCCACGGCTGGCTGTAAATGTGGTCTTAGGAGAGATATTTTTTGTAAGCCTTCCTCTGGTGTCGGGACGTCTACTGGCAAATCCATGTATTTTTAATACCTCCTTTCGGTATTAAAACTACCACCGAATTACCAAATGGCAAAAGGATTTCTTTTGGCGTCTACGGGTTTGTGCGGCGTGGCATCGCTACGCGGGTCATTGGGCGGCGGTTTGCGCGCGTTCGCGGTAGAAGCCGATTAAGTCCGTGCCTACGGGCTTGGCGCCTAACTGGCGCAGCATGGTTGTGATCTGGCCGCGGTGGTAGGTGCTGTGATTGGCTACGTGCTGGAGACATTGCCACAGGGGCTGCGCGAAGGGCACGCCGGCGAGGGTTTTGGTGTGGATCACGCGCTGCAAATCTTCCGGGG
>CAZRKW010000125.1:0-11442 GCA_964600355.1 uncultured Acidobacteriaceae bacterium | reverse complement strand
ACCATCGATATCAACCGCTCCGGAACGCGTAAGGACGAACTCCTGCTGCCGCCCGACGAGCTCAACCGCATCTGGGTGCTGCGAAAAGTTCTGAGCCCGCTCTCGACGGTGGAAGCCATGGAACTGCTGCTCGGGCGCCTGTCGAAGACGAAGACGAACGGTGAATTCCTGGCTTCGATGTCGAGTCCGGCCTAGGCGCGGCTTCTGTCCAATAAGTGATCTCCCCCTCCCGTAGAAGGATCCCTGCCCTCAGGGAAGGAGAAACTGAGCCTTGGAAAAATACCTAGCGCGCCAGCCTATTTTCAACTCCAAGCGAATCGTCTACGGCTACGAGTTGCTTTTCCGCTCGGGCCTCGAAAATTTCTTCTCCAACACCCAGCTGGATTTTGCCGCGGCTTCCACGGCCGACAATTTCTTCCTCTTTGGCGCGGAGCATCTGACGCAAGGCCGCCTGGCCTTCATCAACTGCACCCGCGATTTTCTCGTGCGCGACTACGGCACGCTTTTGCCGAAGGACCGCGTGGTGCTCGAAATTCTCGAGACGATCCAGCCGGATGACGAGGTCGTCGCGGCATGCCGCCGCCTCAAGAACGAGGGCTACCGGATCGCGCTCGACGATTTTCAGGATTCGCCCGACTGGCGCTCCCTGACTTCTCTGGCGGATCTCATTAAGGTGGATGTGCTGGCAACGCCGCCGGAAGAGCAGAAGCGGCTGGCGAAGAAATTTCTTTCGACGGGCACGCGGATGCTGGCTGAAAAGGTGGAAACCTACGAAGTCTTCGGGCGCACGATGGACATGGGCTACACCTATTTCCAAGGATATTTTTTCAGCCGGCCGCAAATTCTCTCCCGTCACGATATCCCCGCGCATAAGCTGAATTACCTGCGGGTGCTGCAGGCGGCCAACCGGAAAGATATCGATCAGGACGAAGTGGCGCAGCGCATCAAGGAAGAAGCCTCGCTGAGCTATCGCCTTCTGCGCTATTTGAATTCGCCGGCGTTCTTCCTGCGCGGCGAGGTGCGGTCGATTCCCCACGCGCTCACGATGCTTGGCGAGCGCGGCATCCGCAAATGGATTTCGCTGGTGGCGATCGCCTGCATGGGCGACGACAAGCCGCAGGAACTGATCGTGCTCCCGCTGATCCGCGCACGATTTTGCGAACTTCTGGCTACCCTGGCTCGCGTGAAGGAATCGGCCAATGACCTGTTCCTGGTCGGCTTGCTCTCTTCCATCGACGCCATCCTCGATATGACCATGGAGGATGTGCTGAAGGAAATCGCCATCCACAAGGAAATACGGGACGCCCTGCTCGGAGTCAAAGGCTCCCTGCGGCAGATTTTTGACGTGGCCATGCTGTATGAAACGGGATCGTGGGAACGCCTCGACCGGGAAACCGTTCGCCTGGGGATCGAAGAGGAAGCGATCCCGGGAATGTTCATTCAGGCCGTGGATTGGGCCAAGGGAATCCTGACGGGGCAGCAGCCGGACGAAGCGCCGGCGCTGTGAGCCGCTAACCGGCGGCGGGCTCGGTTTGGCGGTTTGCGAGCATCACGATCAGCCGCGCCACTTCCTCGGGATCCATCGCGGTGCTGTCCACTACGATGGCGTCGCGCGCCTGCACCAGCGGCGAGGTTTTTCTCTCACGGTCGCGTTTGTCGCGTTCGTGAATCTCCTGGAGCGTGCGGGCGAGGTCGATTGCATCGCCCTTCTGCTGATGCTCGCGCCAGCGGCGCTCGGCGCGGATCTCCGGCGACGCGGTAAGAAAAATCTTCAGCTCGGCGTCCTGGAAAACCACGGTGCCGATGTCGCGGCCCTCCATCACCACGCCGCCTTTATGTCCGGCGCGGCGCTGCTCGGTTACCAGCACGTGCCGCACGCCCGGCACGGTGGCCACTTTCGACGCGCCTTGTGAAACCTCGGCGTTGCGGATCGCCGTGGTGACATCTTCGCCATCCAGCAGCACTTGTTGCGTGCCGTCCTGCGCGCGCAGATCGATCTTGGTGTCGCCCGCCAGGGTCACCAGATCGTCACTTGCATCGAGCGAGATCCCACGGCGGCTTGCTTTTACCGCGATCGCGCGGTACATCGCGCCCGTATCCACGTAGATGTAGCTGAGTAGCTGCGCCACGCGCCGTGCCACCGTGCTCTTTCCCGAGCCCACCGGCCCGTCAATCGCAATAATCAGCTTTCGCAAAGGTATCCCCGTCAGATTTTCTATATCCGTTTGAAGGCGCGCTCGATTTCGCGGACGGAATATCGCAGAACTACCGGGCGTCCGTGCGGGCAGCTCATGGGGTATTCCGTTTTGGCAAGCTCGCCCAGCAGCCATTCCATCTTCGTACCGTCGAGCGGGGTGTTCACCTTGATGGCGGCATGGCAGGCGGTGGACGCGGCGATCTTCGATTGGAGCGAGTCGATCGAAATCGCCTGGTTCTCTCGCGCGATGCCGTCGAGGATTTCGCAGAGCAGCTTTTCGGCGTCGGCGCTGGCGATTCCCGCGGGCGCGGCCTGGATCGCGACGCTGCGCGCGCCCATCAACTCGGCCTCAAATCCGTTTGCGCGCAGCTCCTCGCCGATCTGCTCGAAGGTCGCGAGCTGGCGCGGATTCAGTTCGACGATCAGCGGCATCAGCATGCGCTGGCCGCCCACTTCGCCCGCGCGACGCGCGCGCAGATGCTGCTCGAATAGCACGCGCTCGTGGGCCACGTGCTGGTCGATGATCCACAGGCCTTCTCCGTTTACCGCGACGATGAAGCTGCTGCTCACCTGCCCGAGCGGCTTCAGATCGAGAATCTCGCCGGGCCCGGGAAGAGAACCCACCGATTCGGCGGCGGCCGGAACCGGCGCGCACGCCCCGGCAGGGTCCGCGAACCAGGAGGCAGACGGCGCGCCTGCTCCGGGGATTGGCACCGGAAAGTTCATCTCCGTGCCCGGTTCAAAAGCGAGGCGTTGGGGAATCGGCTGATCGGGTGCGCCGGACAATTCAAATCCCTCGCCAGTGTCCGCAGCAGCTCCCGCAGCGGCTCCTGAGCCAAACGACGTAGGAATCACCGCGCGAGGCGGACCCGGCAGCGCGCCCGGCGTCGAAAAAGATTCGGGACCAAGCGCACCAGCGGCGGAAGCCGCACCCCCGTTGGCCGATGGCGGCACGCCGATGGAAACAGCCGCCGCGCGCGCGGCGGCAGGGAAGCCGGGAATCGGCCGCGCCAACGAAAGCGCATGACGCAGGGCATCACGCGTAAAATCGTGAACGAACTGCGGGTGCCGGAAGCGCACCTCGATCTTCGCCGGATGCACATTCACGTCGACTTCCTGATAAGGAAGCTCCAGAAACAGCAGCACCACCGGAAACACTCCCGGCGGCACGATATTGCGGTAGGCTTCGCCGATCGCATGAAGCAGCAGCCGGTCGCGCACGAGCCGCCGGTTTACGAAAATGTAGATGCCGTTGCGGTTCGGCCGCTGCGCCTCGGGCCGTGAAGTGAAGCCGGTAACGCGGATGGTGGCGGCGGGTTCGTCCGCTTCGATCTGCGGCTCGGTGATGGCCGAGCGCATCGGCGCTTCGTTCGGCGGTATCTCCGTAAGTTCGTCGAGGGCTTGCCTTCCGAAGACCTGGTACACGCGCTCGGACAATTTTTCCACCGGCGCGCAGTTGAGGATTTCCTGTGTGGGCGTCTTGAGCAGAAATTGCCGGTCGGGATGCGCGAGGGCGTAGTGCGTTACGAGCGACGCGATGTGCCCCAGTTCGGTCGTCTCGGATTTCAGAAATTTGCGCCGCGCCGGAACGCAGTAAAAAATGTCCGCAACGCTGATCGAAGTCCCCGGTGGAACGCCGGCAGGCTTTACGCCTACAAGCTTCCCGCCCGCAAATTCCACGCGCGTACCTTGCTCTTCGTCCGCCGTCCGAGTTTCCAGCAGCAGGCGCGAAATCGAGGCAATGGAGGGCAGCGCTTCGCCGCGAAACCCGAGCGTGCCGATCGACAGCAGATCGTCGGCGGTGCGAAGTTTGGATGTGGCGTGGCGCTCGAAAGCCAGCAGGGCATCGTCGTGGTTCATGCCGGTGCCGTCGTCGATCACGCGGATCATCTGCTTGCCGCCGGACTCCACCTCCACGCGAATCGACCGCGCCCCCGCGTCCAGCGCGTTTTCCAGCAGTTCTTTCACCACGGAAGCCGGGCGCTCCACCACCTCGCCCGCCGCAATGCGGTTCGCAACGTTCTCCGCGAGTATGCGTATCTTGGACATTCAGTGCGATATTTTAGGCCTGCTTGCCGGGCTCCTTCTTTGATTCCTTGATGGCGATGCCGAGATCGTCGAGCTGCGACGTGTCTACCTCGGACGGCGAATCCGCCATCAGATCCTGCGCGGCGGTGGTCTTCGGGAACGCGATCACTTCGCGAATGGATTTTTCCCCGGCGAGCAATCCCACGGTGCGATCCAATCCCAGCGCGATTCCCCCGTGCGGAGGCGTGCCGTAGGTCAGCGCGTCCAGGAAGAATCCGAACCGTTGCCGCGCCTGCTCGTCGCTCAGGCCGAGCGCTTTGAACATGCGCGCCTGTACATCCTGGCGGTGAATCCGGATGCTCCCCGAGCCAAGCTCCACGCCGTTGAGCACGAGGTCGTAGCCCTTTGAGCGGCACTCCCAGGGCGCGGTTTCGAGCTTGTCGAGGTCTTCCTCGACGATTCCGGTAAACGGATGCTGCGCGCTCACCCAGCGCTTCTCGTTTTCGCTCCATTCAAAGAGCGCGAAGCCCGTGATCCACAAGAATTCCCATTTGCTGCGGTCGATCAGATTGAGCTTGTCGCCGAGGTAGAGGCGAATCTGCCCGGCAACGCCAAGGGAAGTGTCATTGTGCTGGATCTGTTCTTTGGCCGCCGCCGCGACGATCAAATCGCCGGGCTTTGCGCCGACCTTCTCCGCCATTGCTTTCAGCGCGTCTGCACCAAGATTTTTCTCAAGCGGCGAGTTGATCCCTTCCGCCGTCACCTTCACCGTGTAGACGCCGCGCGCCCCTGCCGCTCTCGCCGCTTCGGCAAGCTCGTCAAGTTGCTTGCGCGACCACGATGCCGCTCCCGGCGCGACCAGGGCCTGCACGTTGCCTTCGAGACGCAAAGTCTCGCGCACCGGCTCGAAGAACGAAGTCACATCCTGCAATTCCATGCCGAAGCGCAGATCGGGCTTGTCCGAGCCGTAGCGCCGCAAAGCGTCTTTGTAATCCAGATGACGGAACGGGCCCTTTGCCTGAACGCCGACCACCGCGCAGGCGCGTTCCATCACCCGCTCGATGGCCTCGAAAATATCCTGCTGGCGCGGGAACGACATTTCCAGGTCGAGCTGCGTGAATTCCGGCTGGCGGTCGGCGCGCAGGTCCTCGTCGCGGAAGCAGCGCACGATCTGGAAATAGCGGTCCATGCCGGAGATCATCAATATCTGCTTGAAGATTTGCGGCGACTGCGGCAGCGCGTAGAACTGCCCGTGATGGACGCGGCTGGGGACGAGATAATCGCGCGCGCCCTCGGGTGTGGAGCGCGTGAGCATCGGCGTCTCGATCTCGAAGAAGCTCATCTCGTCGAGCGCCTTGCGGATTTCAAAAATCACGCGATGGCGCAGCTCGATGTTCGCGTGCGGGCGCGGGCGCCGCAGGTCGAGGTAGCGGTAGCGCAGCCGCGTCTCCTCGCTCGCGGTCACTTCGTCCTCGATCTGGAAGGGCGGTGTTTTCGAGTTGTTCAGAATGTGCAGCCGCGAGGCGAGCACTTCGACTTCGCCCGTGGCAATTTCCGGGTTCGATTTTCCGCGCCGCAGCACGCGCCCCTCGACCGCGACCACGAATTCCGACCGCAGCTCCTCGGCCTTTGCATGCGCCTCGGGGAACTGCTCCTTGTTGAAGACCACCTGAAGGATTCCAGCGCGGTCGCGCAGATCGATGAAGATCAGCTGCCCAAGATCGCGCCGGCGATGCACCCAGCCCATCAGCACCACTTCTTTGTCGGCATCGGCCGCCCGCAGCGAGCCGCAGTATTGTGTCCGCTTCAAGTTTCCGAGAGTGTCAAGCAAGTCTTTCGCCCTTTCGTTCCGATTCGAGGTGGATCAACAACTCGCTTTCCGTGAATTTCTTCTGCTCCGAGTCGGCAAGGCGCTTCAGCGTAAAGGTGCCGGAGGCAACTTCATCCTCGCCGATGATCAGCGCGTACCGCGCCCCCAGTTTATCCGCGAGGCCGAGCGATTTCTTGAATTTCATCTCCTCGGCCGGCAGCTCCACGGCAAAGCCCGCGTCGCGCAGCTTGCGCGCGATCTTTACAGCCGCCGGATAGCAGTTTGCGCCCATCCGGGTGACAAACACGTCCAGCCCCGGCAGCTTCGGCAGGTTGCCGCCTTCCTGGATCGAAAGGATGGCGCGGTCGGTGCCGATGGCGAAGCCGATTCCCTTCGTCGGTGGGCCGCCGAGAAGCTCGACGAGGCCGTCGTATCGCCCGCCGCCGCAGACGGCATTCTGCGACCCAAGCCCTTCGGCAGTCATCTCGAAGGTGGTACGCGTGTAATAGTCCAGGCCGCGGACGAGCCGCCAGTTTTCCTGGTAAGCGATGCCGCGAAGGTTCAGTTCGTCTTTCAATTTCGCAAAGTGCTCGCGGCACGCATCGCAAAGGTGGTCGGAGATTCGCGGCAGCGTCGCGATAATCTCTTGCTCCTCCGGCAGCTTCGAGTCCAGCACGCGCAGCGGGTTTGTCTCGATACGGCGCTGGCTGTCGGCGCCCAGGCGGTCTTTCACCTTGCCCAGTTCTTCGCGCAGAAGCTCCACATATTTCGGCCGGCATTCCTTGCAGCCAATGGAATTCACGTAAAGCGTCGTGCGCGTCAGCCCCACTCGGTTGAATAACACCAGCAGCATCTCGATCACTTCCGCGTCGATGCCGGGCGCGTCGGACGGTCCGAGCACTTCCGCGCCAATTTGATAGAACTGGCGGTAGCGTCCTTTCTGCGGTCGCTCGCGGCGAAACATCGGTCCAACGTAGTACAGCCTCTGGTTCCCGGGTAGCGCGTGCATCCCGTGCTCGATATAAGAGCGAACGACGCTAGCCGTCGCCTCCGGCCGCAAGGTGACGAGGTCTTGTGTGCCGGACTCCGTGACACTCCTTGCCTGATCGTTTGATTCGCGTCTTTCTTCCCGTCGTTCGGGGAATGTAAACATTTCCTTGCCCACGATGTCGGTGTCCGTGCCCACGGCGCGAGCGAACAAATCCGTCTGTTCCAAAATTGGAGTACGGATTTCCCGAAAGCTAAATGCTTCGAATGTCGCGCGCGCAAAACCTTCAAACCAGTTCCACAGCGCAGAGTCCGGCGGCAGGATGTCGCGAGTTCCTCGAATCGCGCGGAATTGTTTGTGTTCCGTCATGCCTTTTCAACCATTGCCATGCTTGTCTTTTCGCTGTCATCCTGAGCGAAACGAAGGATCTGCTTTTGGTATGGGAGCCTCACTTGGAATGCTCCCCCTTGTAAATCTTCAGCAAGTCGACGTAGCCCTGCACGCCTTCTTTCATCTTTTCCACATCCTCGGGCGTCACCTGCCTTCGGACTTTGCCTGGCTGTCCCATCACGAGGCTTCCCGGCGGCACTTCCATGCGCTCGGGAATCAGCGCGCCGGCGGCGATGATGCAGCCATCGCCGATTTTCGCGCCATTGAGGAGGATGCTGCCCATGCCGATCAGGCATCGCGACCCGACCGTGCAGCCGTGCAGGATGACGCGGTGGCCGACGGTGACGTCGTCGCCAACGTGCACTTCGTATTCATCGCTCTGCACGTGGACGACGGTGCCGTCCTGGATGCTGCAGCGCGCGCCGATGCGAATCGAATCCACGTCACCGCGGATCACCGCGCAGGGCCAGATGCTGGTGTGCTCGCCGATCACGACGTCACCGATCACGACCGCTTGCGGGTCTACGTAGGCGGTTGCCGCGATTTGCGGCACAAATCCGCGATAGTTCCGAATCAAAGCTGTTCTCCTTGCATATTGGAGGGGCCGTTCAGTTTACCGAAAAAGCGACGATTCAGCGAACTCGCCTGCGGAACGTAGCCGGCAAGATTGCTCTTGCAGTACAGCTACTCCCGGTGATCGCTCTGCCGTTCCTCACAGAATCTGCACCACCGGGGCGCCACCGGCCGCATTCACAGCTTCCAGGCGCGCGACCACGTTGCGAGCCATTGCGTAGATGCTTTTGCCTCCGGGGGCATCCTCGCCGAGCGAAGCTACGGGTTTGCCGGTATCGCCGCCGATGCGTATCTGCGGGTCGATCTCGATCTCGCCGAGAAAGGAAAGCCCGAAGCTCTTGGCCATTTTCTCGCCTTCGCCGTGGCCAAACACGTCGATGCGGCCGGCACAGTGCGGGCACGAAAAGTAGCTCATGTTTTCGACTACGCCGAGTATCTCGACGTTCACCTGCCGGAACATTTCGATGGCGCGGCGTACGTCGGCCAAGGCCACGATCGAGGGCGTGGTCACCACCACGGCGCCGGTAACCGAAACCGTCTGGATGAGCGAAAGCTGCACGTCGCCGGTGCCCGGCGGCAAATCGACCACGAGATAATCGAGCTGTCCCCAGCGCACGCTGCGCAGAAACTGCTGCATCACGCTGTGGAGCATCGGACCGCGCCACACGAGCGGCTTGTCGCCTGGATTGAGGAGTCCCATCGAAATCATTTTCACGCCGTAAGCCTGCACGGGGATGATGGTGCGTTCGTCCAGCGCGCGCGGCTGCTCGTTGGTGCCCAGCATCACGGGGACGTTCGGGCCGTAAACGTCCGCGTCCAGCAGGCCCACCGACGCGCCCATGTTTTTGAGCGCGATGGCGAGATTTACCGCGACGGTCGTCTTCCCGACGCCCCCTTTGCCGCTCGCGACGGCAATCAGATTCTTTACTCCCTCAATGGGCGACGCTTTGGCGGGGGCTTGCCCCGGCCCAGGCATTCCTGGCGGCATGAAATCGAAGTCCTTTCGGGCGTGTGTCTTGCGACGATTCCGCGCAATTGCAACTGCTTCATGATAGACCGCCGGCCAAGCACGGGCAAGGCGAAGGGACAACCTGCCAAGTTACAACATTGCGGAGGTGCCGGGGCGTCGCTGCAAGGGTTCCTGCGTCGTCTGACCCAGGAGGGTTTGTGATCGAGAATGCGTTATCCATCTATTATCATTTGCCGAATTTTGAGTGGACACATCTCGCCTTTGTCGGTCAAATTAGATATTGCAGTGCGCGGGAATGTTTGGGAACTGGGGGATAGGCGATGAAAGAAGCAGTTTATTTGCTGGTATTTGTTCTTCTTTCTCCGTTCGCGGCGAACGCTCAGTAGGCCCAGACTGCGTCTTCCACTGCAGCGGTGGCCGATAAGGGTGTCGCGTCCGAAACTCCCGATCGATTCGACTCCGTGGCGCTGGTTCATTCTGGGACTTTACCGGACTCGACTGCGGGAGGCGCTTCCGCTTCGAACAGCGCTTCGGCGCCGCAGACCCAGACCAAGGTTCTGAATGTATTCCGCACCTACAGTTTTCAAGCCTATGGCGGTTATACCTTTGTGCGTTTTTATGCCTTTCCAAACTTAGCGGCGAACCGGAATGGTGTTGATGTTTCGATGTCGTATTTTTTCCGAAAGGGATTATTCGGAGTGGAAGGAGCCGTCACCGGCACCTTCGGCTCGATCGGCGGGGAGACGTCTGATTTTGCCTTCTATGGGGGTGGGCCGCGTGTTCGTTGGTCCGCGTGGAGAGGGCTTCAAGTCTGGGGTCACGGCCTTGTGGGGGACGGTTATTTCAGTCCCAAATTCGCAAATCTTGCGAAGGACGGGCTTAGCTACGAACTCGGGGGCGGCGTGGATATTCCATCCCATTGGCGGCGCTTGATGTACCGCGGCGAAGTAGACATGATCGGAAGCCGCTTGTTCAACACCACGCAGTACAGTCCCAAGCTATCCGCCGGAATCGTTTTCGAATTTTAGAGGCACGACTGTCGAAAGCAATCCACCTCGACCTCAATTTAACTCCTTCATTCGATCGCGACGTGACCCGGGCGGCGACGCACCCGCTGCAGCGTGAACTGCAATCGGAATGCAGGCAAAGCATAAAAGCGCCAGGTAGCGGAAGTCGTCCACGTACGCCCACAGTTGCGCTTGCTGCGACGCCGCTAGTGATCGTCCGTGTCTCACACGTATCGTACTGATAATACTGGCAATACTGATGTCCGTTTCAACGCATTGACGGAGAAACCTACCGTGTCAATACGAATTGACGGAGAAACACGCCTCCTGTAATAAACATCTGGGAGGATTAACCAATGGATAATCCAGAACGCCGAAGGGCCAGACGATATCTCGTTCAAGTTCCACTGAACTTTCGGCCACGGCACCCCAGCGGGCAACCTAAGCAATTTGCAGAGATGCTGGATGTCTCCCCAACGGGAGCTTCGTTCTTAACCAAGGCTGCGTCACCCTCGACCGGGTCACCAATTGAACTTTTCTTAAGAATGCCGCCAGAGGTTCTTGGCCGTGAAACTGCAGAGTGGCTGTGGGTGGGTGCGGTCGTGCATTCTCACCCATCCCCAGCGAACGAAGAGTGGACCATTGTTGGTGTGAAGTTCAGCGCCGCGCTAGGCTCCAATGAGCAGGAGCGAATGGAAACTTCGTTGCGGGCAAGCGGGGAGATCTCCGATGGAGTACGAAAGTCAATCCCGGCTCATTCGGTAGAATCTGGGCAGCCTAATGCGGCTCGCCGGGAGACGCCGCCTCAACGGGCGAATGGTGAAACTAAGGCTCCAGTGCGTAAATGGAGCAGATTTGACATCTCGGGTAGGAAGATTCCTTGATGCGGTTAATACGGATTGAAGTCCGCGCCAGTAAATGAGTACAGTTCGTCTGCCGCCGGAATCCCAAGTTTGACCCCCTTCCGGTTCTGGCCGCCTTTCGGGACTGGGATCGCTTTGCAGGAGGGGCAATCCCAGTTACCCGAGAAAAGTCGCATCCATGTTGCCGATTTCCAGTATCGTCTTGCCTCTCTGCTTGTTCAGAAACTCGCAGAAAACGGTGTTGAAGATTTCCTCCCTGGCGGCCATGCGACGGATGTACCTCTCGTGCTTAAAGACTGTCAGGATGCTGATACCCCATTGCTTGGAGTTGATTCTCGGGAACTGAAGAGCCAGCAAAAGACTATCCAGGCAATGCGTGGGGACAGGTCGGAGCGGACTCGACAAGCAATGACCGGATGGCGGCCATTCGTGAAGGAGTCCGGGGTATTCTGCGAGTCTCATTGCCGCTGAGCAACGTCCTCTCCCCCTGGATCATCCGTCCGATTACTAACCCGCCTTCAAAACAATAGTTCCAATCTCCGAAGCGAGGAATGGTACCTTCGTCCCAGAATACCGGACGTGTTCCCCATCACGTGCGGTTCTGATCTCAGTTCGT
>CAZRKW010000124.1:0-11444 GCA_964600355.1 uncultured Acidobacteriaceae bacterium | reverse complement strand
TCGAAAACAACATGGACATCGCCGTGCAGCGCTTCACGCCCTGGCTCGACGAAACCGCGCTGCTACGCGCCAAATCCGGCGTAAACGGCAGGCTCGTCTTCGATCCTGTGCTGACGGGCACGGGTTATATCTCGCAGTCTTCCCTGCCGATCAACAATCCCTTCCTTGCGGGCGTGCCCTCTGTTTCGTCCACTACGGCGGTTGTGGCTCCGGTAGCCCCCAACCTGATCAGCCACAATGGCGTCGCCAACTTCAATTACGCACAGGGGTTCGCCACCGGCACGCAGCTTCAGGTCAGTTTCGACAACACTCGCTCTTCCATCAATTTTCCGGGCGATCTCTTCAATCCTTACGTGCAATCCTCGCTGACGGTCCAGGTAACGCAGCCTCTGCTCAACGGCTTCGGTCGCCTCGCGAACACCCGCTACATTCTGGAGGCGCGCAACACCGTGAAAGTGGGCGAATCGCAATTCGCGCAGCAGGTGATCGGCAGCCTTACGCAGGTCGCGAACGATTATTGGGAACTTGTCTACGCGCGCGAGAACGTGAAAGTGGAGCAGGCCACCGTGTTGGTGGACCAGACGCTCTATGAAAACAACAAGAAGCAGCTGGCCATCGGCACCATGGCGCCCCTCGATGTGCTCACCGCGGAATCGCAGCTTGCTTCCGACCAGCAAGCCCTGGTCCAAGCGCAAACCACGCAACTTCAGGACGAGACAACCCTCCTTGTCGCGATCACCAAGGATCCCCTCGCGATGTCTCTTTCCGGCGTCGAGATCGTTCCCACCACCCCCATCCCCACACCGGACGTTGTCGAGACCATTCCGCTGCAAACGGCCGTGCAGGAGGCCTGGCAGAAACGCCCGGAACTGCAGCAGGCCGCGCTCAATCTGAAAAACGCCGGCATCGAAGTAAAGGCTACGTCGAATGCCCTGCTGCCCTCCGTGAATGTGTTCGGGTTGTACGAGCAGATCGGACTGGCGGGATCATCCACTTCTACCAGCTCCACTGCCACCGGCTTCGCAGCGGTGTCCACCGAACCCGTGCTCTTCGCCAACGGCACGCAGGCGACCATTGGCAATCCGGCCCTGCCCGTTTTTGTGGGCGCGCAAACCTTCAGCACGGCAACCACAACCGCGCGCGGCGGGCTCGCCGATGCGTGGAGCAGTATGATTCACAACAATTACCCGACATACGAAGCGGGCATCAATCTCACCTTGCCGATTCGCAACCGCGCGGCGCAGGCCGACAACGCCCAGGCCTCGCTCGCGCAGCGCCAGCAGGAAGTGCAATACCGGCAGGAGCAGAACACCATAGTGCTCAACGTCCGCCAGGCCTTGATTGCCCTAGTGCAGGGCCGCGCAGCGGTCACGGCCGCCATTGAAGCGGAAAAGTTCGCCAGGCAGACGCTTGACGACGAGCAAAAGAAATACCAGCTGGGCGCCTCGACCAGCTATAACGTCGTGCTGCGCACGCGGGACCTCACGGCGGCCGAGGGGACGCTTTTGCGCGACCGCATCAACCTCGTCGAAGCGGAAGTGAATTTCAACCAGGCGATGGGCCGCACCCTCGATGTAAATCAGATCACTATCGCCGACGCGCGCGCCGGAAAAATCTCCCGCACGCCGAACATTCCGGGCTCGATGGACCCCGACGGCGTTCGCGGCAGGTAACCGCGCCCCTGCATTGATTTGTCACGATGACGCTTCGGCACATTCTCTGGCGCCTGCGCGAGGAGTTCTATCCCGAAAAGCATCCCTACGATCTTTTGATGGGGTGCGACACCTCCGGCATGGTCCACTGGCGCCGCCTCGGACCGGAAGCGACCGACTACCAGGCCGTTGATCCTGACGTTTTCCGGGCCACAATGGCGCATATCGCCGGTCAGCCCGGCGAAGACCTTTCCCGGTTCACGTTCGTCGATCTCGGTTGTGGGAAGGGCCGTGCGCTGCTGCTAGCCGAGGAGTACGAATTCAAGAAAATCGTGGGCGTCGACTTCGCAAAGCGCCTGGCGAAGATCGCCTCGCGCAATGCCGCCTTCGTGGAATCGCAGCGCATTACCGTAAGTCACGGCGATGTGCGCGACTTCGATTTCCCGCCCGGCCCCCTGGTAGTCTTCCTGTACAATCCCTTTAGCGATCGAATCACGCGAGGCGTCATGCAGCGTCTCAACTCCCACCCAGATACCGTCTACACTGCCTACGTGAATCCCCTGCACGCCGAGACCGTTTCATCGCAACCCGAAGCCGAGATCGTCGCGAAGGACGATTGGTGCACGATCTGGCGCTTCCGCCGGAGCGTAACAGCAGACTCCGCGCAGCCAACAGTGACAATTTCGGCGGCAAGCGGGTCGCGGCAATGAATCCAAAGCCTTCCTCCAACTCGGGATCGAAGCAGGCCGGTCCAGAACGTCATCCCAGCGCCGCCGAGCGTGAGTGGCAGGAGAAAACACTCGCTCCCACACTCGCGAAGTCTCCGGAGCGCAGCAAGCAGTTCACCACCGTTTCCGGCTACCCGATCCGGCGCCTTTACACACTAGCCGATCTGGCCGATTGGAGCGCGCAGCGCGATTCGGGCGTCCCGGGCGAACCGCCCTACACGCGCGGCATCCACCCGGCGATGTATCGCTCGCGCCTGTGGACGATGCGCCAGTTCGCCGGCTTCGGCTCGGCGCGCGACACGAACGCACGCTTCCGCTACTTGCTTTCGCAAGGGCAAACCGGCCTCTCGGTAGCGTTCGATCTGCCGACGCTCATGGGCTACGACTCCGACCATCCCCTCGCGGAGGGCGAAGTCGGCAAATGCGGCGTGGCGATCAGTTCGCTGGCCGATATGGAAGCGCTCTTCGACCGCATTCCGCTGGCCGAAGTCACCACATCGATGACGATCAACTCCCCGGCCGCCGCGATCTGGGCCATGTATCTCGCGGTCGCGGAAAAACAGGGCGCCGATTGGAAGACGCTTTCCGGCACGCTGCAGAACGATATCCTCAAGGAATACATCGCGCAGAAGGAATACAACTTCCCGCCCGCGCCCTCGATGCGGCTGGTTACCGACACGATCGAGTTCGGCGCGAAACACACCCCGAAATTCAACCCCATCTCGATCAGCGGCTACCACATTCGCGAAGCGGGCTCGACCGCCATTCAGGAGCTTGCCTTCACGCTGCGCGATGGAATCGAATACGTGGAGTGGGCGCTGCGCCGCGGCCTGCACATCGACGATTTCGCCACGCGCCTCTCCTTCTTCTTCAACGCGCACAATGACTTTTTCGAGGAGATCGCGAAGTACCGCGCCGCCCGCCGCATCTGGTATCGGACGATGCGCGACCGCTTCGGCGCGAAGAATCCCCGCTCCTGGGCTCTGCGCTTCCACACGCAAACGGCCGGCTGTTCGCTGACGGCCCAGCAACCGCAGAACAACATCGTCCGCACGGCCGTGCAGGCGCTAGCGGCGGTGATGGGCGGCACGCAGTCGTTGCACACCAATTCCCTCGATGAGGCCTGGGCGCTCCCCACCGAAGCTGCCGCCACCATCGCCCTGCGTACTCAGCAAATCATCGCCCACGAAACGGGCGTGACGAACACCGCCGACCCGCTCGGCGGCTCCTATTTCGTCGAAGCTCTCACCAACGAAATCGAACACGGCGCGCTTGCTTACTTCGAGAAGATCGACGCGCTGGGCGGCATGGTCGCGGCCATTGAACAAGCCTATCCGCAGCGCGAAATTGCCGACGCGGCGTATCAATACCAGCTGGCGGTCGATCGCAAGGAAAAAATCATCGTCGGCGTGAACGAATTCGTCTCCGAGGAAAAGCCCATCGAAATATTGCAGATCGGTGAATCGGTGGCGCACCAACAGGGCGAGCAACTGCGCAAACTGCGAGCCGAACGCTCAAATGAGGAAGTCGAACGGCGCCTGAAAGCGCTGCGCAAAGCAGCCTCAGGCACCGAGAACCTGATGCCCTTGCTCTACGACGCGGTGAAAGCCTACGCGACGCTCGGCGAAATCACGGACGCGATGCGCGAAGTCTTCGGCGTTTACAACGAAGTGTCAGTGACCTAGCGGAGGCAGCTATGAATAGCCAGGACCAAATGAATCGTAACGGAAATGCTTTGTTTGGAGTGCTGATCGCTCTCGGACTGATCCTCGGCGGCTGGGTGTTGGGATCGCAAATCAAGGCGACTCGGCTCAGCGACCGTTATGTGACGGTGAAAGGCCTGGCGGAGCGCAACGTGAAGTCAGATCTGGCGATCTGGCCGATTGGGTATAAGGAAGCCGGAGATGACTTATCCACTCTCTATTCAAAGTCCGAGTCCGACAAGAATGCGATTCTGCAGTTTCTGCGCCAGCAAGGCATTCAGTCCTCGGAAATAGAGCTTGGCGTTGTTCATGTTGTGGACACCCAGGCAAATGAATACGGCGGAACTGGCCGGGCGCCCAAGCGTTACATCGTCCAACAGGAAATCACGGTACGAACCTCCCGGGTCGACCAGGTCGCAGCGGCAGCTCAGAAAACGGTGCAACTGCTTCAGGCGGGTATAGTGTTGAACAACAATCCTGGCCGGGAATTGATCTACAAATTCACGGGATTGAATGCCATCAAGCCGGACATGATTACTGAAGCAACGAGGAATGCTCGCTCCGCGGCGGATCGGTTCGCCTCGGATTCGGGCAGCAAGGTGGGAGCGATCCGGCAGGCAAACCAAGGGATTTTCTCAATCCTGGCCGCAAATTCGGGAAGCGATACGGGAGAGCCCAGCGAACCTGGCATAGACAGCGCCGACAGCAGCCTTCTGAAAACTGTCCGGGTCGTCAGTTCGGTCGAATACTATCTAAACAAGTAAATGCACTCTTCGGGAGTCCGATGGTCGTGGTGGCAGTGGGACGTCCCGTTACCGGGCCGAACGCATGAGACCGGCGGAGAGAGACGAGTCGTCCTGTGTAGTGCGACACCACGTACAGGCGACCGATTGGTAGATGCCGATCGCAAGCACTCCGGCAACCATGATACCGAGACCTACTTCGATCACAGTCAGCATGGCGATGAGGTAAGTTGAAATTGCCTGCATGGGTCACCTTCCCTTCCGGAACATTAATAGCCAATAAAAGCTGGCAGTCCATACAGGCTTTTCCCATCTGCCGAGGTAAGGCCGCATGAGACCAGGATTGTCAGCCCAGTCACAATTACATTACCGCTTGCTGGGACCTAAGAAAGCTGTCCAGGGGTACAGAATGGGGTCAGCGAAAATGAAGCGGGCAGGATCGCGGTTCTGTAAGATCGTTGGTCTGAAACAGCGCACAACTACCCTTTGAACCACCTTTTCAGTATTCTGTATCTGCATGGCAGAGAAAAAGATACGCGTGCTGATCGCGAAACCGGGACTGGACGGCCACGATCGCGGCGCGAAAATCATTGCGCGCGCGCTGCGCGATGCCGGGATGGAAGTGATCTACACCGGCCTGCGGCAGACGCCTGAAATGATCGCCACGGCCGCGCTTCAGGAGGATGTGGACGTCATCGGCCTTTCCATCCTTTCCGGCGCGCACAATACGCTCTGTCCGCGTCTGATGGACCTGCTGCGCCAGCACGGCATGACGGACGTGACCGTGCTGATCGGCGGGATCATTCCCGAGGCGGACATTCCCGCGCTGAAAAAAGAGGGTATCGCGGAAGTATTTCTGCCGGGTACCACCACCCAAGCCATCGTCGATTTCATTCGCCAGCGCGTGGCTGCTGCTTCCCAGGGAGTTTCAGAGAAGTGAGCGGCACGATCAAAGAATCGCGCAAGGAACGCAGCCTCGAGGCGCCCTCGCCGGCAGCTCAGAAGAACACCCGGCAGATGATCGATCTGCTCACCGCCATCAAGAGCGAAGAAGAGAAGATTCGCCAGGGCGGTGGCCCGAAAGCCATCGAAGCACAGCATAAAAAGGGCAGGCTTACCGCGCGCGAGCGCATCGCGAAGCTGATCGACCCCGAATCCGAATTCTTCGAGCTGGGCCTCTACGCGGCGTATGGCATGTACGAGGAATGGGGCGGCGCGCCCGCGGCGGGAACGATCACGGGCCTCGGGCAGGTTGGCGGGCGCCGCGTGATGATCATTGCGAATGACGCCACCGTGAAAGCCGGCGCGTTCTTCCCGATGACCGCGAAGAAAGTGATTCGCGCCCAGAACATCGCCATCGAGAATCGCATCCCGACGATCTACCTCGTCGACTCCTCCGGCATCTTTCTTCCTCTGCAGGAGGACGTTTTTCCCGATACCGACGATTTCGGCCGCGTGTTCCGCAACAATGCGGTGATGAGCGCCATGCGTATCCCGCAGATCACCGCGATCATGGGCATGTGCGTGGCAGGCGGCGCTTATCTGCCCGTAATGTGCGACAGCATCCTCATGACGGAAGGCAGCGGCCTTTTTCTCGCGGGTCCAGCGCTCGTGCAGTCTGCGATCGGGCAGAAAACCTCGGCGGAAGAGCTCGGCGGCGCGCAGATGCACGCACAGATCAGTGGCACCATCGACTTCCGCGAGCCGGACGATGCGTCGTGCCTGAACCGCATCCGCTCGTTGGTCGAGAAGATGGGCCATCCAGCCTCCGCCCCTTTCGATCACAAACCCGTGGAGCCGCCCGCCCGTCCCGGCGAAGAAATCTACGGTATCTTTTCGGCCGAGCCTTCGAAGCAATACGATATGCGCGACATCATCGCGCGCATAGTTGACAGAAAAGATGGCGGCAGCAGCTTCGACGAGTACAAAGCCGAATACGGCCAGACGATCATCTGCGGCTATGCGCGCATCGGCGGCTGGGCAGTAGGAATCGTCGCGAACCAGAAAAAGAGCGTCACCGTAGCGGCGCCCGGCACCGGCGACAAGCGCATCGAATTTGGCGGCGTGATTTACACCGAAGCCGCGGACAAGGCCGCGCGCTTCATCCTCGACTGCAACCAAAACCTCATCCCGCTGGTTTTTCTGCACGATGTGAACGGCTTCATGGTCGGCAAGGAGGCGGAGTGGAGCGGCATCATCCGCGCGGGCGCCAAAATGGTAAACGCTGTGGCCAACAGCGTGGTGCCGAAGATCACCGTGATCTGCGGAGGCAGCTTCGGCGCCGGGCATTACGCCATGTGCGGCAAGGCCTACGACCCGCGCTTCATTTTCGCGTGGCCCACGGCGCGGTACGCGGTGATGAGCGGCGAGTCCGCCGCGGGCACGCTGGTAGAAATCAAGATCAAGCAACTCGAGCGCGAGGGCAAGAAGCTGAGCGACGCGGAGAAAAAGGAACTGTTCGATTCCGTCCGCGCCACCTACGAGCACCAAACCGACCCGCGCTATGCCGCCGCGCGCCTGTGGGTGGATGCCATTATCGATCCCGCGCGCACGCGCGAAGCACTGATTGAAGCGCTCGAATGCGCCGCGCTGAACCCGGCGATTCCCGAATTCAAGACCGGGGTCTTGCAAACCTGATCGCCGCCCTTTAATTATAGAAACGGAGCTTCCTTGGAAACGGTGACGGTAGTCGAATGCCCGCGAGACGCTTGGCAAGGCCTCGCGAACATCATCCCGACGGAAGAAAAAGTAAAATACCTGAAAAGCCTCGTGTCTCTCGGCTTTCGACACATTGACGCGGTCAGCTTCGTCTCTCCCAAGCACGTGCCGCAAATGGCGGATAGCGAAGCCGTGATGCGCCAATTGAGCCACGTAAAATCGCCCTCGGGCGAGTCGCCGGACATCATCGGCATCGTCGTGAACGAGCAGGGGCTCGACCGCGCCCTAGCCACGCCCGGCGTGACCACCATCGGCTACCCGTACTCGATCTCCGCGTATTTTCGTCGGGCCAATGCCAACATGTCGCGGGCCGAATCCCGCGCGCTCGTGGAAAAGCTCCAGAAGGAAACGAAAACGAAGGCGCGCCAGCTCGTGATCTACATCTCCATGGCGTTCGGCAATCCCTACGAAGAGCCCTGGGGGCCGGAAATCGTCGAAGACACGATGATCTGGCTGAAAGACATCGGAGTGCGGCTCGTTTCTCTCGCGGACACGGTGGGCACGGCGTCGCCGGACGACGTAGCTCGCGTGTACGAAGCGGCCAGCAAGTGCGTCGCGGGAGTCGAGATCGGCGTCCACCTGCACAGTCGCCCCGACCGCGCATCCGAAAAGATCCTCGCGGCCTACAAGGCGGGCTGCCGCCGCTTCGACGGCGCGCTCACCGGCCTAGGCGGCTGCCCTTTCGCCGACGATGAACTCGTGGGCAATGTCCCAACGGAAACAGTGCTGGCAACGCTCGCCGCGCGCGGCGTAGCAACGGGAATCGATACGAAGTCGCTCGCCATCGCCTGCGCGATGACCGGGGAATTGCGCGAGCGCTACGCCCACGCGCCGGCGCCCGAAGGCGCCAAGCCTAACTAGTCGCGCATAAAATGAGCTACGAAACACTCCAACTCGAGCACAAAGGCGAAGTCGCCACGCTCACGCTGAATCGCCCGGAGAAGCGCAACGCCATCTCCCCGCAAATGATTGACGACCTGCTGGTGGCGCTCCAGGAAATCGAAAGCAGTGCCGCGCGTGTAGCCATCATCACTGGATCAGGCAAGGCCTTCTGCGCGGGAATGGACCTAGAAACCCTTCGCTCCCTCGCCGGCCAATCGATCGATCAGAGCCTCGCGGACTCGCGCCTGTTCGCTAATCTGCTCTACCGTGTTTACAGCTTCCCCAAGCCGGTCATCGCCGTCGTCAACGGCCCTGCCATCGCCGGCGGCTGCGGAATCGCCACGGTCGCCGACTTCACGTTGGCGGTGTCGGAAGCGAAGTTCGGCTACACAGAGGTGAAAATCGGATTCATCCCCGCGATAGTCTCTGTGTTCCTGCGCCGCCAGACCGGCGAAAAAATCGCGCGCGATCTCCTAATCAGCGGCAGAATCATCGACGCGGCCGAAGCCCACCGCCTCGGCCTGGTCACCGAAATCGTCCCTTCGGATAAGCTATCCGCCCGCGCACACGAGTTTGCTGGTATATTGCTCGCGGCGAGCCCCGCGAGCATCACCCGCACGAAGCGCCTGCTCCTTGGATATGAAGAATCTGCCCTGAAAGCGGAACTGGAAATGGCGATCCGCGAAAACGCCGCCATTCGCTCCACCGCGGATTTTCGCGAAGGGCTTTCGTCGTTCCTCGAAAAGCGCGAGCCCCGCTGGCCGGGACGGTAGGCGGAAAACGGTAACCCATCCAAATGAAAGATTATTCCGAATCGATCACGCGCGTGCGCTACGCCGAAACGGATCAGATGGGCGTGGTGCACCACGGAAATTATTTCACCTGGTTTGAGATCGGGCGCGTGGAACTCTGCCGCGAACTCGGCTTCGAGTACAAGCAGATGGAAGCCGAGGACGACAGCTTCATCGTCGTCGCCGAGGCCCGCTGCCGCTACAAGCGCCCCGCGCGCTTCGACGACATTCTCGAAATCCGCACCCGCGTCACGCAGTCGCAGCGCCGCACCCTGCGGTTCGGATACGAAATCTTCAATCAAGCCACCGGTGAGCTGATCGCCACCGGCGAAACGCTGCACGTAATCTGTGACAGCCTGGGGCGGCCGAAATCCCTGCCGGAGAAATATCGCCAGTTTTTCCCGGCCTCGAACGGAGCGGCGGAAGGATCCCCGCGCGAAGAGCGCATCCCTACTTCCGAACAATCCAGTGAGTAGTCGCGCAGACTGCCAAATCTCCCGCAAAAAAAAAAAACGGCGGAGGATTCTCCGCCGTTTTTCGTTCAAAGTTTCCGAACAAAGCGCGATGGGCTCTACTTGCCGTCGTGATCCGCGTCGCCGCCCTTTGATGTCTGCGCCGGGGCTTTCGCCTGGCTGGCTGCGCTTCCGGCGGTGCTGATCGTCACCGTGTCTTCCGTCGCACCCGGCGCTTTGTTACCTCCACTCTGTTTCGGCGCCTGATAGGTTTGTGAAACCTGCGCTGCTTGCTGCGTGCTGGACACACCACTCACTGGATTCGCCATTAAACTACCTCCATTCAGTGGATCGGCACGCGAAGAAGATACTTTAGGCTGCCGCTAAATCGCGATTCGTCACAAGGCTAACCCAGCGACCGCGCCAGGAATGTGCCAAAACGGTACCCGGCGATGTATTTGAAAGGGGCTGTACCAAGCGAATAATGCCCGCAAGGCAATAACAGGCTCTTGATCTCCACACCGCGCCCACTCGCTGCATCCAGAAAAGACTTCGTGAACTCAGGCCAAAATGTCGGATCGTAGCTGCCGCTAACGGTAAAGATTTTCTTCCCGGCACCTTCCAGCTTCGAGATATACGGAAACGGGCTAATCGGCGACCAATAGTGCCGCGCCTCCTCGGGCGATATTTTCGTCCCCAGCGATTCCCACACGTTCATCGTCGTCAAGCCGTTCGCCACCACGTCGCCAAAATACGTCGCCACATGCAGAAACGCCCCGGCTCGCAAAGCAGGTTCGTGGCACATGGTGATGAACGCAATGGACGAGCCAATGCTCGTCCCCAGAATGCCCACCGGAGAATATCCCTGCGATTCGAGCCAGCGGACGGTTTGCCGCGCGTCCACCACAGCCTGGCGGTTGGCCTGCAGCGTCAGGCCGATATCGGCGCTGATCAAATGATCGGCGCGCGGGTGCCCGGGAATCGCCCGCCGGTCGTGGTAAGGCAGGCTCATCTTGATCGCGGTGAGGCCGAGGCGGTTCAGGTAGCGGCAGATGTCCTGCTGCTCCTCCCATCGCGCGTTCCACTGAGCCAGCACGATCACCGCCGCTTTGCCGCGACCGGGGAACAATTGCCCGTAGACGCGATTATTCTCCGGCCACGGCGATGCCACCGCGCTCGTAAAAGTGAGTACGTTATCTTCAAGCTTGTAGTCGTCGGCGGGAGGCGCGGCAAACCACTCGTCGCTGGCCGCGACGGTGGTTTCCACAAAGCGGTTGAGGAAGCCCGGCGGATCTGGATCGTTCGGATCGCCGCCAATGTGTTCGAGCCCCCAGGAAAAAGGCAGCAACCGGCGGTTGGGTTCCTGCGCCCACCGCATGTGCTCATATCTTCGGATTTTTTGTTCGAACCAGGACTTCATCGCAGACTTCGACTATAGCCGACCCAGCGCCCGCAATCAAAACGCCCACGCCTTTATCGCTCGCCGGATACTCCTAACTTTCTAAAGGGACGGAGTTTAGTCGATCCCCAGCGTTAGCAGTCGGGCACGCCCGCCGCGAGCCCGCTTGAGCACCCGGGTGCGATGTGGCAGATTCAAACAGTGACTCCCCCGCTGCTCATCGGCGCCTTCGTATTTCTATTTGGACTAGTCATTGGCAGCTTCCTGAACGTATGCATCGTGCGCATCCCGGAGCGGAAGTCGATCGTTTCGCCCGCCTCCGCCTGCACCCAGTGCGGCGCCGAGGTTCGCCCCTACGACAACATTCCGGTGATCA
>CAZRKW010000123.1:0-11463 GCA_964600355.1 uncultured Acidobacteriaceae bacterium | reverse complement strand
CCGCGGCAGCCTCGCGCAGGATGAAGATGCTTTCGGCTTCGAGCATCTTGAGATGGTCGAGAGAGGCGTTTGTTTCGGGTTTTTCGGCGATTTCGGTCATTTCAGTCAGCGCTTCCGGTCACAAAAAAACCCGCTCCCGGCTGGTTCCGAGGGCGGGCTAAAATTGAGTTCCGTTTTAAGTCGAGCTTAGCTCGTGAACCCTGCCGCCCCCGCGGACGCACACATATGCGTCTTACAACAGGTACAACAACAGGCGGTTAGGGGCGTAAGTTCCATGTTTTGCGTAAGCCCTAATCTATCGTGAGTGCGGCGGGCTGTCAATTTAGATTCGAGGAGGGGGGAATCGATTCAGCTCTACCCGCAAAGTTCGTAAGTGGCTTATTCAGAACATTGAGGTGCAACATTGTGGTTTAGCTGAACCTTTGCAGTCGTGTATTATCTTCCCGTGATACGTCGACTGTACGTCCACAACTATCGCTGCTTAGAGAATTTTGAATTGCCAATTTCAGGTCAACCATCCGTTCTCCTAATCGGGAAGAACGGCGCCGGCAAGACGACAATCGGGCTTGCGCTAGAGATACTGCAAAGAATCGCACGGGATATAAGCAGGGTAGGCGACCTGGTGAAGCCTAAGGATCTGGCCCGAGGTCGAAGCGACGTGCCTATGCGGTTTGAGGTCGAGGTCGAGTTGGGGAACGTTGTATACGAGTACGCACTTGCGTTTGAGTTCCCACTCGGCTTCAAAGAATTGCGCGTACTGGAAGAAAAATTAGCGATTAGTGGCACGCCCGTTTACACGCGGAAATTGGCGCAAGTGCATCTTGCACGAACAGGCCAAGACAGGGAGGCAAGCTTTGGCATCGATTGGCACCTCGTGGCTCTTCCCCTAATCCAGCAGCAGTCGACGAATGATCCGGTCTTTGTTTTTAAGCAATGGCTCGCCCGCATGCTTGTTCTTCGCCCAATCCCCAGCCTGATTTTGGGTCACTCTGAAGAGGAAACCCTCCAGCCGAACCCGCAGGTCACTAATTTCGGCGCTTGGTTTTCGGGGCTTCTTGCTTATGCCCCCTCTGCCTATGGAAGAATTGATGAGTATCTTAAACAAGTTATGTTCGATCTGAAGGACATCAAGAATCCTGTAACTGGCACGGATTCTCGAAGTCTAGTCGTTCAGTTCTTGAAGGATCAAGCCACCATTACGCTTCCTTTCCAGGATTTGTCAGACGGCGAAAAGTGCTTTATGATTTGCGCGCTGGTCATTGCAGCAAATGATGCGTACGGTCCGGTACTTTGTTTTTGGGATGAACCCGATAATCATCTTGCGCTGTCCGAAGTCAGTCATTTTACATTGGCTCTTCGTAAGGCATTTCAATCAGGCGGGCAGTTCATCGCGACTTCCCACAACCCGGAAGCGATCCGAAGCTTTTCTAACGATAATACGATTGTCCTTCAGAGAAATAGCCATCTGGAGCCCACGGTCGCACGCCCACTCCGGACTCTGCAAATCAGCGGGGACCTCATACACGCTCTAATCCGCGGCGATGCAGAGCCGTGAGCGTCAACAGACACATTCCCCACGTATTAATTCTTCCCGAAGACGATGCCAATCGCCAATTGGCGAATGGTTTTGTCTTGGCTTTGGATGGTTCCAGGTTAAACAGGATAAAAGTGTTGCCCGTCGCAGGAGGCTGGCTGGCGGTGCTGGATCGTTTTATCGCTGACGAAGCGGGAAAAATGAATAGTTACCCGCTTGGTCTCATGATCCTAATAATCGACTTCAATGGTCAATATAATACTAGAATAACGACCGCTAAAGAGAAGATCCCTCACCCTTTGCGCGACCGCGTATTCATTCTGGGGACAAGTGGAACCCCCGAATCCCTGAAGCAGGCCGGCCTCGGTCCTTACGAGGTAGCAGGCTCGCTAATGGCTCAGGATTGCCGGGAAGGAACTAATGCAACCTGGGGACACGAACTTCTCCGACACAACGCAAGCGAATTGGAGCGTTTGCGTCCGCGAGTAGTCGAAATTCTATTCTAGCCGGCTCTATGTTTGCACATTTCTGACGGAGGAATTTTTTATGGCTACTACAGCGCCGCATGCGGTTACTCCTGAACGGTTCTTTAATGCCGTGAATGCTTATCAGCAGACGGCGGCGGTGAAGGCTGCTGTTGAGCTGGAAATTTTCACGGCTATTGCGGAAGGGAACACGACCGCGGCGGCTATTGCGAAACGCTGTGGGGCTGCTGAGCGCGGGGCGCGCATCCTTTGCGACTTTCTTACGATCCTTGGTTTTCTGGCTAAGGATGGGGCGAAATATGCGCTGGCTCCGGACTCGGCTTTGTTTCTGGACAAGCGGTCGCCGGCTTACGTCGGGGGTGCGATTGAGTTTTTGCTGACCCCGCACATATTGGAAGGCCACGAGCGGTTGACGGAGGCGGTGCGGCGGGGCGGCACCGCTATGGGGCAGGGGACGCTTGAGCCGGAAAATCCCGACTGGGTGAAGTTTGCGAAGGCGATGATGCCGCTCATGCACATGCCTGCCCAGTTGATGGCTGCCGAGCTTCGCAAGGGGGGCGAGGCGTACAAAGTGCTCGATATCGCCGCGGGGCATGGAATTTTCGGCATTGCCGTGGGCAAGCAGAATCCTGGCGCGCAGATCTACGGAGCGGACTGGAAAAATGTGCTGGAGGTGGCGAGCAAGAACGCGCAGGCGATGGGAGTGGGCGACCGCTATCATTTGATTCCCGGGAGCGCGTTCGAAAGCGATTTTGGCGGAGGCTATGACCTGGTGCTGGTTCCGAATTTTCTGCATCACTTCGACGCGCCCACCTGCACGAGCTTCATGCGCAAGGTGCATGGGGCGCTTGCGCCGGGCGGACGGGCGGCGATTGTGGAGTTCGTGCCGAATGCGGATCGGGTTACGCCGCCTAGCGCGGCGGCGTTCAGCATGATGATGCTGAGCAGCACGCCGTCGGGCGACGCTTACACGTTTGCGGAGATCGAGAGCATTTCGAAAAATGCGGGGTTCGGGCGCGTGGAGCTTTCTCCTGCCGAGATTGGATTCCAGAGCCTGGTGGTTGCGTACCGGTGAACTTCGTGCGCTAGCGGAGACGCGAAAAGCTAGGTTTTGCGGATGGGCTTGGTCATCAGATCTACGAAGAGATTCGCCTGTCATTATTTTAATTTGAAGAATACGACGTTTATTGGAAACGTCGTCGCCATAGGGAAAAACTTCCAGTCGCGAACATACGCTTCCGCTTGCTGAACATAAGGAACGTCTCCGGACTTCACGCTAAATCCGTGAGCCCGCCCGTCTTGTCCGATGCTCACTTCGAGCGCCACAATTGCGACCACTCCCGGCGTATTCGGATCAATAACAAATGGTACTCCTTGAACGGACACGTCCCCCATGGCACGGGCTGGAATTGCCATCGGCCCCCGAAGCGATGTCAATTTTTCGTTCCAGAAGGGATAGGTGCCCCCGACAAATCGAAAACGACCGTTAATGTAGACAAATGAACTTACCCACGACGGTGGTTTGGGCGATGACGGGGACAGTCGATAGACCTCGACTTTTACATTTGCGTCTGCCTTGGGTAGCAAGGCTTCGAAACCTAATTCAGAGAGAGGGGCAGGAGGGCCGCCGCCTTCGACCTTTAAGTTCCAGTCTGCCCCTTTGGCGAAGTTCCCCGTGACCCACCAAACGTGACTGCGGTAACCGGAGAAAGCCTTTGCGTAGTCCTGTTGTAACTGATCGACGGAGTACGCCGGGAAATGCGCAGAAAGCCAAACCCGCACACCGGGTATCGCGAGGGAATCAAGAGCCATCTGGAAAGCAGTCTTGTCCGGCAAGCTCACGAGATGAACCAATTCATCTATTTGGGACTGCAAGCCCGCGGGTGAGTCCGTAACCGGGACCCCACTATCTGCTTCATCCACCGAAGGGGAAACAGCCTGGCTTTGGGCATACGACAAGCCGGGCAGAAAAATAACCGCCAAAGCAAGACGCCAAATCGATGTCTTACGAAACATAAATCAGGCACCGTCCTCGCATGGTTTGGATGGATTTGTGTCTGCAAGCGCGCATTGTACCCTCGCGGCTGTGCCCAGCAAATAAAATTGGCGACGAACAAGGTTGTTGACATTTGCTAATGACGGGGAGATAGTCTGCGCGTTCCCCTGTCCGGGGACGCTTGGGATTTACAACTACTAACGGCAGTCGGCTCGCTGTTTGAGCCGCCCAACCCGGCGACGAGACCAGTGCTCGCGTCCGGAGGAGGGCCTAAATGAGCAGGGCGAAGTGTGCGGTAGGCCTTCTGGCGCTCGCCGGAGGGCTGGGGTTGCTTGTTTCCATTTGCGGTGCGCAGCAGCGATCTGGGTCGCCTACTGTGGCTGTTCCCTCGCGGCTTTCGCCTTCCATTTTGTCTTCGCTTCCGCTGACGTTTGAGCCGAACTACGGGCTGTCCGATCCTCGGGTGCAATTTTCCGGACGGGGGCGCGGGTTGTCCGTTTTTCTTACGGAACGCGAGATTGCGGTTGCGTTCCCCGCGCGGGCAGGGTTGGCGGGGGTTGAGCCGCGCGTCGGAATAGGGCTGGTGCGGGCGGCTCGCTCGAAGCGGGGACGTTCGAGTGGGAGGACGTCGCATCCTCGCGGTTCCCGGCGTCGGTCGTCGCGAAGAAAAAGATCCGGGAGGCGCCGGGGGACGGGTGTGAGGGGCAAAGATGTTCCTAGCCGGTTTGCCTGGCGGGGGGAAGGGCTGCTGCTGGGGCGGAGCAATTATTTCATCGGGAACGACCCGCGGGCGTGGCGGACGAATGTGCCGCACTACTCCGAGGCTGATGCGGATGAGGCGTTGCCGGGGGTGGGCGTGGCGATCTACGGCAATGAGCTGGGCGTGGAATACGATCTGCGTTTGTCGGCAGGCGTGGACGCGGAGGGACTGCGGCTGAAATTTTCGGGCGCTAGCGGCGTTCAGCTGGCTGCGAATGGCGATCTGGTGCTGCGCGCGGGGGGAAACGAACTGCGGATGAAGAAGCCTTCGATCTATGAGGAATTGTCGGGTGGTTCGAGCCGAGAAAGCGGGCACGGGACGGGGACTGCGGGAGTGCACGAGCGAGTGACCGGCGGATACGTGCTCGAAGCCGACGGATCGGTGGGATTCTCCATCGGGCCGCATGATCCGGGCGCGGAGTTGGTTATCGATCCTTCGCTCTCGGTTGCGTACGCTAGCTTTCTTGGCGGGTCCGGGAACGAAGCGGCAAGCAGCATCGCGCTCGATTCGACGGGGAATGTGTACATCGGCGGGACGACGAATGCGCCGGGTTCGTTTTCAGAGGCCGTCACCGCGACGGTTGGCCCGGGGATTGGGTCTCGTGGAAACACCGGGTCGGGGAGCAATGCGAATACGGAATATTTTGTGGCGAAAATCAATCCGAACGCTAGCGGGGCGAGTTCGCTGGTCTATCTCACGTTCATCGGAGGGAGCTCGAGTCAGGCTGGCGGACTGATCGCGGTGGATGGCTCGGGCGATATTGCGATCACCGGGACGACTACGTCTCCTGATTTTCCGGTTACCGACGGTAGCACGCTTACGAGTGGCGCGAACGACGCGACCGTGAGCGAAATCGACCCTACGGGGAGCACGCTGATTTTTTCGACGATCTTTGGCGGCAGCGGAATGGAATCGCAATATGCTGCTGGCGGAATCGCGATCGATGCGCAGGGGCGTATCTACATCTCATCGGACACAACTTCGCAGGACCTGCCGGTTACGGCCGGTGTGTTTCAGGCGACTTTTGCGGGCACGTCGAGCGATGGATTTGTGGCCATTTTTCAGCCGGGAGCTAGCCCCGATTTGGCTTACTGCTCATACCTGGGAACGAACGCCAGCGCGCAGGTGGGTGTAGGCGGAGTCGCGATCGATGCGTCGGGCAACGCTTACATCGCCGGGTTCAGCTCGAACGCGCAGAACGGCTTCCCGACCAAGAATGCTTTTCAGACGGCGTATGGAGGCGATCCCAGCGACGCGTTTCTGATGAAGATATTTCCGGGAGGGCAGGGAGCTGCGGACGTGATTTATGCGACGCTGCTCGGAGGCAGCGGGCTCGATGAAGCGCTGGCGGTAGCCGTTGACGATTCGATTCCCGCGAATGCTTATGTAACCGGCACAACGCAGTCGAGGAATTTTCCGACCAACGGCGCAAACGCGCCCTTCCAATCGAGCCTGCACGTGAATGCCACGGCGAACGCTTTTCTTTCGGTGATCGCGCAGAATCCTTCGACGGGGATGGCAACGCTGGCTTACTCGACCTATATCGGCGGGTCCGCAAACGATGCCGGGCTGGGCGTGACGGTTGCTGCGTTTAATTCGGTTTACATTACGGGGGCGACGAAGTCGTGGGACTTCCCGTGGCACGATAACATTCAGCCCTTTAATGGATCGAGTGACGGATTCGTGGCGAAGTTCGATCCCTCGGCCGCGGGAGCCACTTCCTTACTTTACGGTACACCGCTCGGGGGAACGGCGCCTCCGGGTGCGACGGTGACGGCCGCTGCCGACGCCATTGCCGCCGATGCGTTCGGGGACGTGTACGTGGCGGGGCAGACCACGGCCGCCGATTTTCCAACCGCTGTTACCACGGGCGGAGTGATGAACGGCTTTCAGCCTATTTGCGCGAGCTGCCAGAATTACCCGGCCGCGGCGGACGCGTTTCTGGTGGCGCTGCAGGAGAGCGCGGCGTCCCAGCCCAGCGTTTATTTCAATATCGGCAGCGTGGTATTTCCCGCACAGCCTGTGGGGACGCAGAACGCGCCGCAACCGGTGGCGGTCCATAACGGCGGGGAAACGCCGCTGGCGATTACGAGCCTTCAGATTACCGGGCCGAACAGCGCGGATTTTTCGCTGATCGGGCCGGCGGCGTGCAAGACACAGGCGATTCCCACGGGAGGCGAGTGTTCGTTCGAGGTGGGATTTGTGCCGTCGACTACCGGACCCGAGGAAGCGGTGGTGAGTTTCAGCGACAACGCTCCGGGCAGCCCGCAGGTGCTCGAGCTGGTGGGGGCGGGACAGAGCGCGTTCGCGCTGTTTTCGACGACGAGCATCAACTTCGGGAGTCTGCCAGAAAATACTGCGAGCCTGAGCCTGCCTATCACAATCACGAATACGGGGAACCAGGCGCTCGCTCTGCAAAGCCTGGTGGAATCCGGACCCGATGTGGCGCAGTTTTTTCTCAATGGCAAAGACATTACGTGCGGCACGACGCTGGCGGCCGGGGCTAGCTGCTCGATTGGCGTGGTGTTCAGCCCGAAGGCCATCGGAACGTTCCACGCGCAGATCACCATTGCCGACAATTCGGGTGGCGTGACGAATGCCACGCAGGTTGTAGCGCTCACGGGGACGGGGACTACGGTTGCACCCGTGATCAGCGTTACACCTGCCGCGATTGCGTTCGGGGATGTGGTGGTGGGAACGAGCAGTGGGGCGCAGCAGGTGACGATCACGAGCAGCGGCAGCGCGGCATTGAACATGATGGGCGTCGCGTTGAGCGGCGCGAATGCGGCTGATTTTGCGATGACCGGCTCCGGTACGAATCAGTGTCCCACGGGCAGCGGCAGTCTGGCGATCGGGGCGAGTTGCGTGGTGAGTGTCCGGTTCGCTCCTTTAGCAGGAGACGCGGCTGGGTCCAAGAGCGCGATCCTGAGCGTTATGGATAACGCGGCGGGCAGCCCGCAGGTGATTTCGCTTACGGGAGCGGCTACGGTGCCGCCATCGATTCAGATTTCGCCATCGAGCCTGAATTTTTCGCCGCAGAGCGTGGGGATCGCGAGCGCGCCGCAGATTGTCACGGTACTGAACGCGAGTGCTGCCTCGCTTTCGATCAGCGGAGTGGGCGTTAGCGGGGTAAACGCCACCGATTTCGCCGAGACGAATAATTGCCCGCCGAGTTTGCGTGCGGCGGCGAGTTGCACGTTGAGCGTGGTGTTCACGCCGACACCCCTCAGTGCGTCCGCGCGGACCGCCATAATTAATGTGACGGATAATGCGCCGAACAGTCCGCAGAAAATAGTGCTGATGGGGACGGTCACGCAGGCAGGCATTTCGATCACGCCTTCGAGCATCAACTTCGGCGGCCAACTGGCGGGAACTTCGGGGCAGCCGCAGACGATCACGGTGACCAACAGCGGCACAGGTGCCCTGTCAGTCGGCTCGATAGCCGTGAACGGGGCGGTGGATTTTGTGGTGGGCGCGAATGCCTGCAAGGGGGCCAATGTTCCGAGCGGCGGGACCTGTACGGTGCAGGTGACATTCGGGCCGGCGTGCACAAATGGCTCCGCCGCAAGAAGCGCTAACTTGGTGCTGACCGACAACGTGGCGGGCAGTCCGCAGAGCGTGGCACTCAGCGGCAGCGCGACTGGGGACTTCTGCTTCGACCCGTCGACTACGGTCTCCGTCGCCGCCGGACAGACGGCGGTATATTCGCTCGTTGTCGATTCGCCCACTGCTTATAAAGGATCGGTGTCGCTCACGTGCGCAGGCGCGCCGGCGACGGCCACTTGCACGATCCCGGCTAGCGTTACGGTGCCGTCTCAATTCACGGTGAGCGTTGCCACGGTGGCGAGTTCCGTGGCGGGGCCTCTGCGAAGGGGCAATCGCAAAATTCCCGGGCCGATTGTCTGGATGATCGTGGTTATGGCGCTCGTGCTGGGGGGGGTTGCGGCCGCTCTGTGGGATGTCCAGGCAGATAGCGCGCGGGCGCTCTGGGGAAAATGCGGCGCGGCCGGAGTGCTTCTTCTGCTGCTCAGCTTTTGGATGGCCGGGTGTGGTGGCGGGGGCTCGGGCGGTGACCCAGCCAGCGTACCCGGCACGCCTGCGGGAACTTATTCACTCACGCTGACTGGTACGTCGACGAACACGACGTCGCAAGTGACGCTGACGCTCACCGTCAATTAGAAGAGCGAATTAGAAGAGTTTTACGGCCAGGTCGCGCGGGTGCGAGCCTATGGGAATCAGTGTGATGAGGCTTCCGGTCTTCGCGCGGATGACCGCTAGGTCGCCGGAGGTTGCATCTACTACGAGGAGCATGTCGCCGCCGGGGGTCAGCAGCGAAGTTCCGGGCGTCTGTCCCACCTGAATCGGGCGCGCGGCCTGGCGAACGGCGATCGCGACCGGGACAATGTGCGCGGCGGCGGAGTCGGAGATGTAGAGGGTCTGCGCGTCGGGCGTGAGCGTGCCGGTGGATGGGGACATGCCTACGAGCACGAAGTCGTTCACTTCGTTGGTGGCGGTGTTTACCACCAGCAGGCCGTGGGAAGTCCGGGAGGGTATGTAGAGTTCGCCGCCGTCGGGCTTGAGGATGAGATCGTCGGGATTCTTGCCGAGGGCGAGTTTCGCGAGCAGGACCTTGCGATTCAGGTCGAGCACGGAAACCTGGTCGGAATCGCCGGAGCTTACGAAGGCCTTCGAGCTGTCGGGGAGGATGGCGATGTGCTCGGGCTGGGGCGCGACGTTGATTGTGCCGAGCGGCGCCAGGGAGAGCGCGTTGAAGAGCGAGACGGTGGCGTCGTCGCGATTGGAAACGACGAGCAATTTTCCGTCGGGCGAGACGCGGGCGATCCAGGGGCGGCGTCCGGCGCGGCTTCTCGCCGTAACCTGGCGCGAGGCGCAGTCGATTTCAACGACGGTGTTTGAACCGGAGGCTGCCACGTAGGCGCGCGCGCCGTCGGGCGAAAAATCGAGGGCGTAGGGCGCGGCTCCGACCGGGATGCGTGCGGCGATGCGATTTGATTTTACGTCGAGAACCCAAGCGTATCCGCCGGCGGTGCTGAGTCCCCAGATTTCGGGGCGCGTGGGATGCGCGCGCATGCCGGTCGGCTTTCCGCCTACCGCGATGGTGGCGGCGGGGTTGAGTTTGACCAAGTCCACGGCGGTGACGGTGCCGTCCGTGGTGTCGTCCACGTACGCGAAGAGGTGAAGGCCTGGGCGCAGGAAGGAGGGACGAAGTTCGAGCGCTACTTCGCGGATGGCAAGGGCAGCGAGAAGCAGCAGGAGAAAAAGGATGCGCCAGTTCGACCAGATTTTCATGCGGGCGGGACCGGGGAATGGCTTGCGGGGTTCAATTGATTGTGCGGCCGAGCACGGCGGCGATATCCCGGGCCTCGCGGACGAGGAGATCGAATTCTTCGGGGAGAATGGACTGCGGCCCGTCGGAGAGCGCATGATCCGGGTCGTTGTGGACTTCCACGAGGAGTCCGTCTGCTCCCACGGCTACCGCCGCGCGAGAAAGCGGGAGGACTTTGTTGCGGCGGCCGGTGCCGTGACTTGGATCGACGGCGATGGGCACATGGCTTAGCCGCTGGACCGCGGGGATCACGCTGAGGTCGAGCGTGTTGCGCGTGTGATCGGCAAAGGTGCGCACGCCGCGCTCGCAGAGGATCACCTGGTAGTTGCCCTCGGACATCACGTATTCGGCGGCCATCAGAAGCTCGTCGAGCGTAGCGGACATTCCGCGCTTGAGGAGCACGGGCTTTTGCGCCCGTCCGGCGCGCTTGAGGAGAGAGAAATTCTGCATGTTGCGGGCGCCGATCTGGATCACGTCGGCGTACTTTTCCACGAGGTCGAGGGATTCGTTGTCTACGGCCTCCGTGACGATGCCGAGGCCGAATTTGTCGCGGAGCTCGGCGAGGATCTTCAGGCCGTCTTCGCCGAGGCCCTGGAAGCTGTAGGGCGAGGTGCGGGGCTTGTAGGCGCCCCCGCGAAAGAGTCGCGCGCCGGATTTCTTTATGCGTTCGGCGATAGCGAAGACTTGTTCGCGGGACTCTACGGCGCATGGGCCCGCGACTAGACCGACGGATTTGCCACCGAAGGCTACTTCGCCGAGCGGCGTGGGGACGCGCACGATGGTGTCTTCGGCTTTTACGTCGCGGCTGACGAGCTTGTAGGGCTTGCTGACCGGGATGCACTCGATGACGCCCGGCATTGACTCGACGGAGGCGAGGTCTACGGCTCCGCTGTTGCCCGTGATGCCGATGGCCGTGCGCGCCGCGCCGGGGATGGGATGGGCTTTGAACCCTAGCGACTCGATGCGGTCGCAGACGGCGTGAATCTGTTGGTCGGTGGCGTGGCCCTGCATCACGACAAGCATGTTTTCTCCGCGGCTTCAGGCGAAACGAGAAGTTTACTGTATGCGCGAAGGAAGCTGCAAACGGCGCGGCACTGAGATGGAACCGGGAGGCTGCGTACCGTCGCCCGCAGTTGCGCGGACTGGTGAGGAGAGCGCCCGTTGACACCCGCAACGGCGAAAGAAGAAGCAGGTCCCTCACCCATCCGCGCTTCGCGCGTATGGCCTCAGGATGACAACGAAAAGCAGAGGCAGAAGCGAGAAAGGCAACGGCAAGAAATGCCATCGAAATAAGGTGGCGGAAAAAAACGTCGAAGACCGACCCTTAAAACCGAAGGGTCG
>CAZRKW010000122.1:0-11584 GCA_964600355.1 uncultured Acidobacteriaceae bacterium | reverse complement strand
GCTCGAGAAATCCTATGCCCAGCTGCAGGCGGAAGTGGGACGCCTGCGCACCGATCTGGAGTGCGCCAACGGAGAGCTGTCCCTCAGCCTGGAAGAAACCTCGCGCATGCGGGCCTTCCTCGGTCGCATCCTCGAAGGCCTGCCGTGCGGCATTCTGGTGACCGAAGGCAACGGCCAGCCGCGCATGGCCAATCCTGAAGCCCGGCGTCTGCTCCAACTGGAAGAAAGCTGGCATCCGGAAAGCTCTGCGACCAGCCCGGTCTCCATTCAAAAGCTTCTATCCGAAATCATTCCCGGGGGCGCGCGCACCGAACAGGAGTGGACTTCCGCCGCAGCGGCGGAAGCGGCCAGCATTGGGGTGTCCGCCACGCGCGTGGAAGGCTTCCCCGGAGGCGCATCCGAAACCATCTGGATTCTGCGCGACATCAGCGAGCAGAAACGCATGGCCGCCGAGCGCGAGGCCGCCCGGCGCGCGCACGCCCTGGCCGAAATCGCCACCGTGCTGGCGCATGAAATCCGCAATCCGCTGGGGAGCATGGAATTGTTCGCCGGGTTGCTGGCCGGCTCGACCGCGGACATGCCGGAAGCGAATCAGTGGGTGACGCATCTGCAGGCCGGCCTGCGCTCGCTTTCCGCGACGGTCAATAACGTCCTGCAATTTCACAGTCAGCCGTGCGGCGAACTGCTGCCCACGAGCCTCGACCGCCTGCTGCGGGAAACCGCCGAATTTCTGGGACCGCTGGCGCGGCAGCGCGGCCTGGCGATCCGCCTGGAAAATTTCTCGGGAGCTGTGACCGTGGCGGCCGACGCGCACCGCCTGCAACAGGTCTTTCTCAATCTTTCCCTGAACGCCTTTCACGCCATGCAGGGTGGCGGCACGCTGGCCATTTGCGTTCGAAACGGGTCCGGGGCTTTCGTGCAAGTCGACTTTCAGGATCAAGGTCACGGGATCGATCCCGCGGCCGTGTCGAGCATCTTCGAACCCGGATTCACGACCAAGGCCGGCAGCCCCGGGCTGGGGCTTTCCGTCTGCAAAAAAGTGATTGAGCAGCACGGTGGGAGCATCCGGGTGCAGAGTTCGACGCAGCGCGGAACCACATTCTCCCTGCTGCTGCCTCTTCAGAAAGGATCCGCATGAGCCAGGTGCTGGTGGTAGACGACGAGGCTTCCATGCGCGCCGCGCTGGACGCCAACTTCCGCCGCGGCGGATGGCAGGTGTCCACGGCCGGCGGAGTGGCCGAAGCGCTGGCCAAGTTCCGCAGCGCCCCGTGCGGCCTGGTGGTCACGGACATGCGCATGGGCGACGGCGACGGGCTGGACGTGATGCAGGGCGTGCGGCAGATCGCGCCGCAGACCGCGGTGATCCTTCTCACCGCCTACGGAAGCGTCCCGGAAGCCGTGCTCACCATGAAAGAAGGCGCATGCGACTATCTGATGAAGCCCGTCTCCTTTGCGCAGCTCGAAGAAACCGCGCAGCGCATCCTGGGACAGGCCGCCGAATGGCAGCACCAGAACGCCCCGGAATTTGTGGGCGAATCAGCCGTGTTTCAGGCCCTGCTGGCGCAGGCCCGGCGCGTGGCGCTCACCGAAGCGGACATCCTGATCGAAGCCGAAAGCGGCACGGGAAAGGAACTGCTGGCCCGGCTGATTCACCGTTCCAGCGCGCGGGCCGGAAAACCCTTCGTGGCGGTGAACTGTTCGGCTTTCCCCGAAAACCTGCTGGAGAGCGAACTCTTCGGCCATGTGCGCGGCGCGTTTACCGGAGCCATCGCCGCCAAACCAGGAAAGTTTCAGGTGGCCGACGGCGGCACGCTGCTGCTCGATGAAATCGGCGAGATGCCGCTCAGCCTGCAACCAAAACTCCTGCGCGTGCTGCAGGAGCGCGAAATCGACCGCCTGGGCGATACCCATCCCCTACCGGTGAACGTGCGCGTGATCGCTACCACCAACCGCTCCCTGCCCGCGCTGATCGAGGCCGGCACGTTCCGCGCCGATCTCTATTACCGGCTCAATGTGATTCCATTCACCATCCCGACGCTGCAGCAGCGCCGCGGAGATATTCTGACGCTGGCCCAGCATTTCCTGCGCAAGTACGAACCGAAAGCGCAGGGCCGCCGCTTTCACATTGCGCCGGAACTGGCCGCAGCCATGGAAGACTACGACTGGCCGGGCAACGTGCGCGAACTGGAGAATTTCATCCGCCGCGCGCTGGCCCTCACCCACAGCACCACGCTGGGCGTGGAACTCTTTGCCACGGTATCGCGGTCGCAGGCCCCGGCACCGGCGGCCCTGCCCAAGCCGGGTCTGACCCTGCAGGACATGGAGCGCTCGCTGCTCGAGGCCACCCTGCTGGCGACCAACGGGAACCGCACCCGCACCGCGGAAATGATGGGCGTGAGCCTGCGTACGGTGCGCAACAAGATCCGCGAATACGGGCTGGCGGCGCGCGAGGCGGCGGTATGAGCTGGATGCACTCCGCGCAGGCCGATCTGCTGGCCCGCTACATGGACCTGGCGGCCAAGCGGCAGTCGCTGATCACGAGCAACATCGCCAACGTCGATACGCCCGGCTACCGCACCAAGGACATCGACTTTCAGGGCGAACTCGCCCGCGCCATGCAGGGCCAGCCGGCAGACCAGACCGAGCCGTTCGTGCACGAAGTGACCGGCCTGGTGACGCGGCCCGACGGCAACAACGTGAGCATCGACCGCGAAGGCCTGCTGCTTTCCGAGGTGCAGCTGCAGTTTGGCATCGCCGAGCAGCTGCTCAAATCGCAGTTCAAGAATTTACAGATGGCGATCACCGAAGGAGGGACATCCGCATGAACCTGTTTCGCGTTTTGGAAATCAGCGGCTCGGCGTTGCAGGCCGAGCGCGAGAGGGCGGAAGTGGTCACCAGCAACCTGGCCAACGCCGAGACCACGCATGCGGCCAACGGAACCGGCCCGTACCAGCGCATGCACGTGGTGTTCGGCGCACACACGCTGCCGGAAGCGGGCAGCTTCCCCGCTACGCTCGCGTCGTTCACCGATCTGCACGCCGAAGGCGTGCACGTGAAAAACGTGGTGGCGGACGGCGCGCCTCCGGTGCGGCGCTTCGAACCCGGCCATCCCGACGCGGATGCCGACGGCTACGTCTCGTACCCGGCGATTAACCCCGTCGAGGAAATGGTCAACCTGATGGGCGCGGCGCGCTCCTACCAGCTGAACGCCTCGGCGGTGCAGAGCACCAAGAACATGATCCAGTCGTCCATCGATATTCTGAAGTCGTAAGCGCCACCGGAATCGCTGTACAGGAACGAACGGAAAAGGCAGGGAGAAACGCATCATGACCAGTCCCATTCAAGGCTTGCCGCAGGCGCAGCCGGACCTGAACATCGCCGCGGGCGGCGCGCAACAGGGCTCCGGCGGGCCAGGCGGCTCCGGCGGATCGAGCTTCCTGGACACGCTGCACTCGGCCGTCGACCAAGTAGGCCAGCTGCAGTCCCAGGCAGACACCCAAGTGGCCAGCATGCTCAGCGGCGGCGGGCAGGACGTGCATTCCGCCATGATCGCGGTGGAGAAAGCCAACCTGACCTTCGAGCTCATGGTGCAGGTGCGCAACAAGATCATTTCGGCGTATCAGGAAGTGTCACGCATCCCGTTCTAGAGGCAGGAAACGGATCATCGAAATTCTCCGCTCCGCTTTTTGATTGCGGCGGATTAAACGCAGCGGAACGGGCCCAAACAAACCATGGAAAAATTCCAGAAACAGATCGCGGCCTTTCTCAAGGGCCTCACCACCGCGCAGGTGATCCTGCTGCTGGTGGGCGTGGTAGTGGTGGGAGCCACCGTGTGGGGCTTCGTGTGGATGATCGGCAACAGCGATTACAAACCGCTCTACACCGGACTGGCTCCGGCCGACGCCCTGAAGCTAACCCAGGACCTCGCGGCGCAGAATATCAGCTTCCGCATATCGAGTGACGGCACCTCCGTGCTGGTGCCCTCCGATGAACTCGACAAGGCGCGCCTGCAGGCGGCTTCACAGGGCCCTCTCGCGAGCGGGCGCATGGGCTTCGAGCTCTTCGACAAGCCCAACTGGTCCGGGAGCGACTTCTCCGAAAAAGTGAACTACCAGCGGGCGCTCGAAGCCGAACTCGAGCGCACCATCCAGACCATGAACGGCGTGGAGCAGGTGCGCGTGCACCTGGTGCTCCCGCACGAGTCCCTGTTTACCGAGCGCGAACGCCCCGCCAAGGCCGCCGTGGTGCTCAAGCTGCGCGGCACGCGCCTCTCCGACCAGACCGCTTCGTCGATCGCCAACCTGGTGTCGAGCGCCTGGGACGACCTTACGCCGCAGAACGTCAGCGTGATTACCACCGACGGGCGCATGCCCAATCAGACCCACGGGCAGCTGGGCGAGCTGGAAACGAGCGGCGTAGACCTGGAAACAGCCATGGCCGAGCGCGTGGTGCAGGTGCTCTCGCCGGTGGTGGGAGCCGACCACGTGAAATCGAGCGTCACCATCGAATACGATCCCACGTCCGCCGAAAGCACCCAGGATCTCTACGACCCCGCGACCGCCGCGGTGGTCACCTCGCAAACGTCGCAGGAGACCGCGCAGGACCTGGACTCCTCGGGCATTCCCGGCACAGCCACCAACGCCCCCAACACGCCGCCCGCCGGAAACGCCGCCAACCAGAGCACCAGCGGGCAAACTTCGCAGGGGATCCGCAGCGAGAACAAGACCTTCGCCGTAAGCCATACCACCAAGCATCTGATCGAACCGGCCGGCCGCTTCAAGCGCATCGCCGCCGCCATCCTGGTGGACGACGCCGTCACCGCGCCCGCCGACGGACAGGGCAGCGAAACGCGCCGCAAGCGCAGCCCGCAGGAGATGAAACAGATCGAGGATCTGGCCAAGGCCGCGCTGGGCTTTGACCCGGCCCGCGGGGACCAGATTTCCGTGCAGAACATTTCCTTCCAGGCGGCCCCGGTAGAAAAACTCGAAGGGCCGAGCCTCCCCGAGCGCGTGCGCGTGGTGACGGAACGCTGGACCGGCATGCTGCGCTACGTGGCCCTCTTCGGACTGTTTCTGATGGTCTACTTCCTGGTTCTGAATCCGGTTAAAAAGCAGGTGCTGGCCGCGTTTGAAAATGCGGCCCAGCCAGCCTTGCCCGCAGGAGCCGCGAACCCGGCCCTCGCGGGAGCGCCGTCCGCGCCGGAACTGGCCTCGGCCAGTCGGCCGGGACTGGGAGCGGCCACCTCCGCCGACCCGCAGCTGCAGCGCGCCCTGAACATGCGCCAGCAGGTGGTCTCCACCGTGAAGGCCGATCCGGAAAGCGCCGGGCGTCTGGTGCAGAACTGGCTGGGTGAGGGCGGGGCGTCGTGAGCGCGCCGCCGGCGAAAATTGTCAGCAATCCCGCCAAGGCGGCCATGCTGATGGTGCTGCTGGGGGACGAAGCCGCGCGCAAGATCTGCGAACGGCTGCCCGAGGGAGCCCTGCGGGTTCTCGCGCAGGAGATCGCCGCGCTGGGCAGCATCCCCCCCGAAGCGGCGGCCGAGGTTTTGCAGGAATACCAGCAGCAGTCCACCACGCAGGAATCGGTGGGGCGCGGCGGCCCGGAATTCGCCACGCAGTTTCTGGTCAAGGTGCTGGGCAACGAGGAAAGCCGCCCGCTGGTCGACCAGGTGCGTTCGCTCGAGACCACCAGCAGGAATTTCGAGGCGGTGCAGAAGGCCCCGCCCGAGCAGATCGTCAAGGTGCTGCAGCAGGAACACCCCCAGACCATTGCGCTGGTGCTCGCGCACCTGAACGCCGCGGTTTCCAAAAACGTGCTGCTGCTGTTGCCCGAACCGGCGCGCACGCAGGCCGTGCGGCGGCTGGCCGAAATGCAGAATTTTTCTCCCGATGTGGTGCAAAAGATCTCCGTGGTGCTGCAGCGCAAGCTAGCCGCCCCGGCGGAAAAACAGGACCAGCGCGCCTTCGGGGGCGTCGACACGGTGGCCGACCTGCTCAACCGCGTGGGGCCGAAAGTGACCACCGACCTGCTCGCCGGAATCGAAAAGGACAACGCCTCGCTCGCCGCCACCATCCGCAACCAGATGTTCACCTTCGAGGATTTCGTCGAGGTGCCCGAGACCGGCCTGCGCGAGCTGCTTTCGCAGGTGGACAAGAAAGCCCTGGCCACCGGACTCAAGGGAGCCTCGGAAAATCTGCGGAATCATTTCTTCAAGTGCATGTCCTCGCGCGCGGTCGAAATGCTCAAGGAAGATATGGAAGCGCTCGGCCCCATCCGCTCCAAGGATGTGCAGCAGGCCCAGACCGAGATCGTCGCCGTGGCGCGCAGGCTCGAAGCGGAAGGAAAAATGACCCTGAAGAATGAAGCCGAGGACGCCTTTGTCGTCTAAACCCGCCGCCCCCGAAGACGTGGCCGCCCAGCCGTTCGTGTTCTCCTCTCCCGGCGGGGAGAATGGCGCACGTGCGCACGGCGGAGCCGCCTGGAATGCTTCCGGCGCGGGCAGCGAAGCATCCGCCGCCGCGAACGGGCAGGCCCTGTACGAAAAGGGACTGGCCGAAGGCGAAGCGCGCGCCCGCGCGGAGTTTGAAAAAACGCTGGCCGGCCTGCGCGGCGAACTCTCCGAAGCGCTGCGCCAGTTCGCGGTCCAGCGCGAGGGCTACTTCCAGCGCGCGGAGAGCGAAGTCGTGCAGCTGGCGCTGTCCATCGCGCGCAAGATTCTGCACCGTGAGGTGCAGATGGACCCGCTGCTGCTGACCGGCATCGTGCGCGTGGCCCTGGAAAGTCTGAACGACGGGACCCAGGTGCGTCTGCGCGCCCATCCGCAGGAGATTCCCTTCTGGCGCGACTATTTCAGCCGCTCGACCGATATCGTCCCGGCACCCGAGCTGATGGGCGACGCCTCGCTCGCCTCCGGCAGCTGCGCCCTGGAAACCGAACTCGGCAGCACACACATCAGCCTGGAAACCCAGCTCAAGGAAATCGAGCAGGGCTTTCTCGACCTTCTGGAACAGCGTCCTCGGGGACCGGCATGAGCGCCGGGAGCCCGCTCGCTGCTTATTTTCGCCGGCTGGACGACTTCTCGACGTTTCGCTGGGTGGGCCGGGTGACCAAGGTGGTCGACTACCTGGTGGAATCGGAGGGCCCGTTCTGCTCCGTGGGCGAGGGTTGCGCCATCCTCACCTCGGAGGGCCGCACGCTGGCGGGCGAAATCGTGGGCTTCCGCGGCAAACTGGTTCTCTCCATGCCGCTGGAACGACCGGCGGGAATCCGCTACGGCGACCGCATCGTCACCCGCGGCACGCGCCCGTGCCTGCGCGTGGGGCCGGGGCTGCTCGGCCGCGTCATCGACGGCAGCGGCGAGCCGCTCGATTCCAAAGGCTCCTACGGGGCGCGCGAATATTGGCCGCTGCGCGGCGAGGCGCCTCTGCCGCTCACCCGCACGCGCATCAGCGAAGCGCTGGGCTGCGGCATCCGCGCCATCGACGGGATGCTCACCTGCGGGCGTGGGCAGCGCATGGGAATTTTCGGCGGCAGCGGCGTAGGGAAGAGCACGCTCGTCGGCATGATGACCCGCGGAACGTCCGCCGACCTTACCGTTCTGGCTCTGGTGGGGGAGCGCGGGCGGGAGGTGCGCGAGTTTCTGGAAGACGCCCTGGGCGAGGAAGGCCTGTCGCGTTCGGTGGTGGTCGTGTCCACCTCCGACCAGCCGCCCCTTTCGCGCATTCGCGCGGCTCTGGCCGCCACCACCATCGCCGAATATTTTGCCGCGCAGGGAAAACACGTACTGCTGGTGGCCGATTCGCTCACCCGTTTCGCCATGGCCCAGCGCGAAATCGGCCTGGCCGCCGGGGAACCGCCCACGGCCAAGGGCTACACTCCTTCGGTGTTCACGCTGCTGGCGCAACTGCTCGAGCGCGCCGGGCATTTCGGCAGCGGCAGCATCACCGGTTTCTACACCGTGCTGATGGAAGGCGACGACCAGCAGGATCCTCTGGTGGACGCGGCGCGTTCGCTGCTCGACGGCCACATCGTTCTGGACCGCCGGTTGGCGGCCCGCGGGCACTATCCACCGATCTCGGCGCTCGACAGCCTGAGCCGGCTTATGCCCGCCGTGTGCGCCCCGGAGCATCTGCAGAAAGCGGCGCGTCTGCGGTCGCTGATCGCTTCCTACGCGGCCTCCGAAGATCTTCTGCGCATCGGGGCCTACCAGAAGGGCGGCGATCCTCTATTGGATCAGGACATCGCGGCGCAGCCGGCCATCAATGCGTTCCTGCAGCAGAACAAGAACGACAAGTCCTCTATCGAGCAGACGCTGCCGGCACTGCTGGCGCTGCCGGGATAAGCGATGGCCTTCGTCTTTCCCCTGCAAGGAGTGCTGCGCGTGCGCGAGCTGCAGGAGCGGTCCGAACTGCAGAAACTGCAAGCCTTGGCCGCGCAGCTGGCCCGCGTCCGCGCGGAGATCGTTTCCCTCGAAGCCGAAGCGGAGCAGATCCGGCGAGGCGTCTGGCAGGAGGCCTCGGCCGGAATCTCCGGAGCGGAACTGCACTTCAGCGCCGCCCGGGAGTCGGCCTCCCTCGAACGCCGCCGCCTGCTGCAAACAAAACTGCAGGAACTCGAACGCGCGCAGCAGGCCCAAATGCAGCGCTATCTCCAGGCCCGCCAGAAAAAGGAAACGATCGCGCACCTGCGGGAGGAGCAGCTGGCTGCCTGGGAACTCGAGCAGTCGCGCCGGACCCAGCGCCAGCTCGACGAACTCTTCCTCGTGCGCCAGGCCGCCCGCAAAAATTCCTAGCGGCATCTTAGCCGCCTGCCCGCACTCACCGCCGGAGCGAAATCCGCGCGACGAAGGCCCTTTCGCAGTCCTGTTCCCAAGCGCCGAATTGCCCAGCCGCCGGGCAAGCGTTACCCAGCTTTGTATCGGCCGTTTTCAGAAAAACTTCAGTCCGTTTTTCAACTCTCTTTTTTTGTGGCACTTCCGACAACTGCACAGCTAAAGACCCTGCGTTCTTTTTTGGTCCTCGGGATGCTTTTCTGTGGGTGGGACAAATTAATCCATGGTGGACGTGTCGCATACAATGCCGGCAGCCAGCGTAGAAACCGGGACGTCACTGCGGGGAAAAACCGCCGCGCAACCAGCCGCGGCAGGCTCTTCCCTGAGCGCCGTCGCGAGTTTCTCGGACGTGCTGCAGGCTTCGCTCGCCAGCAGCGCGCCTGCCGCAGCCCACGCGAGAAAGTCCAGCGGCGGCACCGCGCCGGCGGACCCTGCGGCCAGCACCAGCCCCACGGCTTCCGATTCCGCGGAGTTACCCGCCGCAGTGATTCCCGCGATCTTTCCAGCGCCGGTTGCCCCGCTGCCAACGGCTCCCCCTTCCCTGGCGGTCGCTGCGCCGGGCGATGCGCCCGATTCCCCAGCTTCCGGAACGCTTTTCGCGGCCCCCGGCGCGACGGTGACCACAACACAGCCGCCGCTTTCGCCTCGCTTGGGCCGTACAAACGCGGCGGGGACGGGCGGTGCAGCGCTAACTTCCGGTTTAAGCATCGTGACCCTTGCGGACAGCAGCACCGCGGGACCAACGTTCGATTCCAGTGCCGCCACCATCAGCAGCCCTGCGCCGCAAGTTTCGGTTCGGAGCTTCACGAACCCGCCGAGCGGCAACGACACAGCGCAAGCTTTCGTTTCAACTGTCCTTCCCACCGGCGGCCAAAGCACTGCGACACGAATTCCCGCTTCCAGCGTCACCGACCCTGCGGTCCCTCCGGACACCACACAGGGTTCTGAATCGGGCGGCAGCCTCACCGCGGATACCGCTTCGGTTCCGGCGAACGCGCCTCTGCCGCAAGCCAGCGCACCTCCCTCTTTCGCGCAGACGACTCTTCTGACGCCGCTCCCCGGGACGGTCCGTACGACCGGCGCGCCAGCGTTGCCAGCGACCGCGACGGTTTCCACCGGGACGGCACCGCAGCCAGCGTTCGTGAGCGGTCCGGACAATTCATCCGGCTCTTGGGGACCAGCCAGCCAGTCTCCGTCAGCCACGGATTCTGTTTCCGCCGCGCCGGCATCTGCGCTTCCCTCTGGGAACGCTGCGGCGGACCCGGTTCCGGCAAAATCGTCAGCAGCCGGAGGTTCTCGATCCTTCGCTTCGCTGCTTCCTGCTGCGTTCCTCTGGGACGGAATTCCGCAGGGAAACTTCGCGTCTACCGCGCGCCCAGGGGCTACGACTGGGGCAAGCGCATCACCGGACTCTTCGGCGTCTCTCGCGGCACAGACGCCACCTATTGTTTCGACCGTTGCGACAGCGGTTGTGCCGGAGTTTCCCGCCGCGCCCGATCCCGTTCCTTCGCCCGGCAGAACGCCGGCACCGGTTGCGGCCTCTTCCGCGAAAATGACTCTCTCGACGCCGGCTGCGTGGCGATTCGTACCGTCCAGTTTTCACGCCGAACCACTCGGGATCGATCCGCAGCCGTCCTCCGCCGAACCCGCGCCGGCGATGGCCCAGGAGCCGCCACAAACGCTCGACACCCGTTCCCTGTTTTCGGCAGACGGAACAGCGCACCCTCTTGCGGCGGCAACCTCCGCCGCACCCGCCGCTCCCCGGGACGCCAGCGGGGCAGACGCGCCCTTTTCGGAAGCCCCGACGACTGCGACCGGAGAAGCCGCCTCCGACGCACCGGCGAACAGCCTCTCCAAACCGGCGATCAGCTTATTCGCGCCGGCTGCTGCCGACAGCAGCGCCGCGGCCCCGGCCGCTTCTCCGCTCACCGCAGCCCCCGGGCCGTACCACAGCGATTCGAAATCCTCCCCCGCGGCCAGCACGTCCGCCCCGGACGCGCCTTCTTCGCACACGGCGCTGAGCGAGCGCTCGGAGGACGGTCCGGAGCTTTCGCCCGGACTGCAGGCATGGAACGGCGGGGAACGCGCCTCCGCGAGTCCCACGTCATCGGACCGCGTCGCCAGCTCACTGGCCGGAGCGGAGATGAACGTGGCGCTGCGGACCGAGGGACTGGGCGCGGTGCAGGTGCGGGCGCACGTGACCGGAGACCAGGTGGGCGCGGCCATCACCGTCGAGCGGCACGACGCGCACGCCGCCCTCACGAGCGATCTTCCGGCGCTGCATCAGGCCCTGAGCGAGCGCCAGCTGTGCCTGGAAAACGTTTCTTTGCAGCAGGGCTCCGCGCACGGCGGACCGGGCATCGGCGACGGCGCGGCCCGGCAGCAGCAGGGCGGAACTTCGCCGCGGCCCTCGCCCTCCGGCGGGGCGGCCGCGGGCTTTTTGGGCGCGGCGCAGAATACCGGGGCGGCCGAGGCATCTCCGGAGAACTACACGGCTTTCGATTCCAATGGCAGGCTCAGCGTGCAGGCCTAGAGGCCGCACCAAGGAGAACATCGCATGGCTTCCGCATCCAGTCTGATGAGCAACCCCACGTCGCTGCTGCAACCGACGCCCCCGGCCAGTACGCAGCTGCCCTCGTCCAACAGCTCCTCCACGAGCGCGGGAACGGGCGGGCTGAATGCCAATTCGTTTCTGACCCTGCTGACCACCCAGCTGCAGGCCCAGGATCCGCTCAATCCCATGGACCCCTCGCA
>CAZRKW010000121.1:0-11661 GCA_964600355.1 uncultured Acidobacteriaceae bacterium | reverse complement strand
GCCTGCCGGTGACGGCGGTGCAGGTGGCGACGCAGCAAAAGCACACAGCCGCGACAACCGATGGGGGCGAGTATCTTCTGACCCAGCTTCCGCTGGGTGAGTACAGATTGACCGTGGATGCGAACGGTTTCAAGGAGAGCGTTCAGGAGCACGTGGTTTTACACGCGGCGGATCATTTGCGCCAGGACTTCGCGCTGCAGGTGGGAGACTCCAACCAGTCGGTAACGGTGGAGGCGAATGCCGGGCTGATGCAGGTGGAGTCGGCCGAAATCAAGGACGTGATTCAGAACCAGCAGGTGGTGGACCTGCCGCTGAAGGGACGCGATTTTCTTGAGCTGGCGGTCCTAAGCCCCGGGGTTGTGAACCCGCCGGGAGGCACGCGCGGCGATTCTCTGCAGCAGACGGGCAAGCTGATCAATGTGCTCGGCAACCGTACGGGCCACAACCTGTTTCTCGTCGATGGCGTGAGTGTTACGGACGAATATTTCAACAACGTCGCGCTGAACCCTTCCCCAGACGCCACGCGGGAATTCAACATGGAGCTCACCGATTACAGCGCGGAGTTCGGCGGCAAGTCGGGCGGAGTGATCAACGTCATCACAAAGTCGGGCGGGAACGACTTCCACGGCAGCGTCTATGAATTCGTGCGGAACAACATTTTTGATGCACAGAATTATTTCGCGCCGCCGAATGTGCCGGCACCCTTCCGCGAAAATCAGTTCGGCGCCGCCGTGGGCGGACCGATCGTGAAGAACAAGACATTTTTCTTCGTGAACTACGACGGGCAGCGGGTCCGAGACTCACTGTCACAGTTGTTCAGCGTCCCGACAGCGGCGGAGCGAGCGGGCAATCTCGCGGGTCTTACGAGCGTGCAACTTAAGGATCCGGTCACAAAAGCGCCCATCGCGAACAATAACCTGGCCAACGATCCGAACTTTAATCCCAATAACCCCGCGACTCGCGCGGCGCTGGGGTTGCTGGGGCTGGTGCCGCAGCCGACAGGTGCCGGCAACAGCAACAATCTCCTTAGTGTGGGGCAAGAGAAGATCGGCACCAACCAGTACAACGCACGCCTCGACCAGCAGGTATCTTCCGCAGACACGGTGTTTGCCCGAGCTTCCGTTTTCGATGCCAACGAGCTGGATCCATTTGGTTCCAGCGTTCTGAATGAAGCGTTGCTTCCGGGTTTCGGAAGGATCCTGAAAACGCACACGGTGAATTTCTCGGTGGGCGAGACCCACATTTTTTCTCCCAATGTTGTCAACGAGTTTCGATTTGGATGGCTGCGAGTTTCAGGTGGACAGAAAGATCCCAACGCGGGCAATCCTTTTGCAACAACGTACGGATTGACCGGAACCACCGCGAATGCCGCGGACATGGGCTATCCGCAGGCGAACTTGAGCGGCGTTTTTTCCACCATCGGTACCGCGGCCGGGTTCAATACCCGCGTGGACCGCGATTTCGAGTTTTTCGACAACGCCTCTTTTCACCGGGGAAAGCACAACTTTACGTTCGGCGGTTACTTCTTCCATCTCGCATTTAGTCCCGCATTCCCGAATAACGCTCGCGGAGTGTACACCTACAGCGGTTCCTACAGCGGGAACGCGTTCGCCGACTTCCTGCTCGGCTATCCCTCGCAAGGCCAGGTAGGAATCGGGGAGGGCGCGGAAAACGCGCATACCAACTGGGCGCATTTCTATTTCCAGGATGGCTGGCAGGTAACGCCCAATTTGAAGCTCGATTTGGGCGTTCGCTATGAATACAACTCAAATCTGGTCGCCGACGCCAATCAGACCTCGGATATCGATCTCAGTACGGGAGCACCGAGGTTCGTGGTGGCAGGAAACACTGCAAACCTGACGTCGACGGCCGCCACTCTTGCGTCTTTCGCGGCTGCCCAGAATCCAGCTATACCCGTCGTTTCCAATTCCAGCGTTGGCTGGAATAACAGCTTGCTCGATACGAAGCCGTTGCGATTGTCTCCTCGCATCGGACTTGCATGGCAAGTGCCGGGGATGAAGGGAATGGTGGCGCGCGCGGGATTCGGGGTGTTCACCAACCAGGCGGCTTACAGCGTGCTGCAGAACCTTGCGGAAAACATTCCGTTTTTCCTGACCAAGACCGTGAACAATACCGCCACAACGCCCACACTGACGACGAACAGCATCTTGTCCGCGAATCCCAACGGAGCGATTGGCGCCAACAGCGTGAACCACGGCTTCAAGATCGAATACAACGAAGTCTGGAACGCTTCGGTGCAGAAGGCGGTTTCGAGTAACACAACCGTTTCGATCCAGTATGTGGGGTCGCGCACCGTTCATGCCGACAGCTCCACCGCAGTCAACTTGCCGACGCCCGGCGCGGGCGCCGTACAGGGGCGGCGGCCTTACCCGAACCTGAACTCGTTCACCACCATTCGCTGGGACGGCTGGGCATCCTTTAACGGAGCGACTATCGAGGTGAAGCATCGGTCTCCCCGCGGGCTGTTCTTCGACGCGAGTTACACGTGGTCCCATTCGATTGACGACGCATCCGACGCCGGAGCAACGAATGCCGAATTCAATCTGCCGCAGAACATCTATGCAAATAATCTGGCTGTCGAGAAAGCCAGTTCGAGCTTCGATCACCGGAACCGGTTTGTGGGCAATGTGTTGTACGACCTGCCCTTGGCCAAGGGAACCAACGGCTGGGTGCGTTTGCTCGCGGCCGATTGGCGCGCAGGGGGAATTCTGATCGCCCAGAGCGGCGCTCCGTTCACCGTAAATCTCAGCACCTCGAACGACGTGGCGAATATTGGATTGGTCGGTGGGAACAACCTCGAACGGCCGAACGTGTCAGGGAATCCCAACGCGGGCCCCAAAACGGCCAAGCAGTGGTTCAACACGGCCGCCTTTTCGCTGCCGGCCGCTTTCACATTTGGAAACAATCCTCGCAACTCCGTTCTGGGACCCGGATACGTGGACCTGGATACTTCCCTGCAGAAGCAATGGAAGTTGCGTGAAGCGATGGATTTGCAGTTCCGTGTGGATGTCTACAACCTGCTCAACCATCCCAATTTCAATTTGCCCGGCCGCATCTTTGGCCAGTCCAACTTTGGCGTCATTTCGAGCGCGTTGGACCCGAGAGAAATGCAGTTTGCGCTGAAGTTCGAGTTCTAACGACTACTCAGGCGGGAATCTCCCGGCGGCGCTTCTTACGAGGCGCCGCCTTTTCCGTTTCTGGCGCCGGTAGTCAGGTGGGAAGGCGCACTTCCACGTCCAGCCCTTCCAGCACGGGACGCACGCGGCGGATGACCTCGCTGGCCCACAGTTTCTCGCTCAGCAAGACGAGCGAGCCATCCTCAAAGCTGCAGACGGCGCATAGGAAATAATTCGGGAACGCTTTGTGGTAGGCGTCCACCCCGCGTCGCGCGAGATCGGTTTCCAGATCGGGATCGCCGCTCTCCAGCGGCCCTCCGGCGCGCGCTCCGAACGTCTCGCCCTGAAAACGATCGAGCAGCGCTTCCAGCAGAGGAATTTCCGGGGCTGGAATCACGATGCAACGTTGGCTGGCCTCGCGGTATGCCAGTTTATGGTGGTCGCAATACTCCTTGACGCGATCGATGTGGCTGAAAAAATCCAGACTCCACGGGTCTTTCCCGGTGACGGCCCACAGCACGCGGCTCCAGATGCGCGCGGCATCGGTTCCGCGCACCGGCTCGCGGTTCTCGTCGGCTTCCACCAACTCGAGGCCGACGGCGCGTACATCGGGGCCGAGGTCGAGCGGTTCGATATCGAGGAGGTTCACTACCCCGTTCCTTCTTCGAGCGTTGGGGGGAATTGATTTTGGAAGCCGGGCGATTGCTTACGCACCTCCAGCCAATCGAAAAAAGCGTCCGGAGTTTCCAGCCACACCGCAAACCATTGCGCGACTTCCTGTTTCTCGGCGCGTTTGTGCGCATCCACCTTGTGGTTGCGGGCGATCATCTCGGCGCGCCGGCGCCCGAGCCGCGCGACTTCGCGCACGCGTTCCGCGGCGGCCCGCTCGTGGTCGTGCAGAAACTTCCGCAGAAGCTCATCCAGCCGCACCAGGCACATTTCCGCTTCTTCGAGCGTTGAGAAATGCAGCAGGTCGCTGAACTCCTCCTCATATTTTCCTTGCGTGTCCGAGCGTGTCGACATGGCCACGCGCATTCCCGCTTCTTCGAGCACGCTCACGATGTAATCCGGCGAAGTCTTGCCTCGCTCTCCCAGCTGAGCCATCAGCTTGCGGCGAATCTGCTCGATTTCGGCAGGAGTGAATCGCGGCTTGCCCAACTCGCGGGCCACGTCGAGGATCAGCGCTTTTTTTGTGGAGGCGCCGGCGGAGGGATGTTCGCTGGATCGATCGGAGATCAAAGTCGCCTCACTGGTCGGCCTTGCGGGATGGAGGGTCCGGCCGGGCGGCATCCTCGTTGAGAAGATGCCGGAGCCGCGCCACATTCTTGTTATGTTCGGCCAAAGTGCGGCTGAAAAAGTGCCCGCCCTGATCGTTGGCTACAAAGTAGAGATAATCCGTCGTGGCAGGAGAAAGCGCCGCGCGGAGCGATGCCTCTCCGGGATTGGCGATAGGCCCCGGAGGGAGGCCGGGATGCTGGTACGTGTTGTAGGGCGAATCGATGCGCAAATCCGCGGGCTTCACATCCAGCACCACACGCCCGGCGAGCAGCATGGCGTACTGCACGGTCGGGTCGCATTGCAGCGGATACGAATGGCGGAGGCGGTTGTAGAACACGCCGGCCACCAGCGGACGCTCGTCCGCATTGGGGGTTTCGCGCTCCACGAGCGAGGCGAGCGTGACGGCATCCTTGGGCGTCATATTGCCAGGCAGCTGCGGAAACCTGGGAACCTGCAGCGTCTCCCATATCTTTCGAAAATGCCGGACCATCGTCGCGGCGATTTGCTCGCAGGTGGTGCGGCGCGTGAACTGGTAGGTGGAAGGGAAGAGGAATCCTTCCAGGCTCTTCGCGTGCGGGGCGAGATCGGAGATGAGCGAGGTATCGTGAGCCGCGGCGAGAAAATCGTCATTCTGGCAGATGCCCTGATGCTGGAGCTGGTTGGCGATGTCGAACATCGTCCAGCCTTCGGGAATCGTCACGATGTGGACGAAGATCTGGCCGTGCGAGATTTTCCAGAAGACCTCGCGTGAATTGACCTGGTGATCGAATAGATACTCTCCGGCCTGAAGGGGCCGGCGGAAATGCCAGTCGCTGAACAGTGCAAAGGCGAGGCGGTTGCGGATTACGTCGTTGCTGCGAAGCAGGCCGGCGATTCTCCATCGCGACGTGCCGCGGGGGATGTCCACGAACACCCTCTCCGGCCGGTGGCCGCGATAGGGGCGGCTGATTTGCGATTCGAGCCAGCCGGCGCCCGCTCCCAATGCCGCGATGGCCAGCAAAGCCAATAGCCCGAGACGGCGCATCTTCAGCGGGCCTCGCCAGGGGACGCGGGCTTGTGCTGCCCCTGTTCTCGTCCGAGGTACTCGCGCAGCAGAATTGCAGCGGCGACCTCATCTACAGGTCTCTGATTGCGCGCAGACCTATTTTCGCCCATTGTTTCGCGCGCTTCCCAGGTTGTAAGCCGCTCGTCCATGAGTTCCACGGGGATCCCCAGATTTTTGTTCAACCGGGTTGCAAATCGCGAGGCCTCGTCCGCCATCTCGCCCGCTTCACCGGTGATGTGAAGCGGGTGACCGACGAGGATCAGTCTGACAGAGTTTTTGCGGCAAACGTCGCGGAGTCGCGCCAGATCCTTTTCGCGATTTGTTCGCATAAGAGTCGTCAGGGGCTGTGCCGTCAGCCGAAGATCGTCGGAAAGCGCCAATCCGATCTTCTTGCGCCCGTAATCGACGGCGAGAATGCGCCCGGGGCCGACCTGCGACGTTGATGCGGCTTGCACTCTTTGCAGCGGTGCACGCGCATGGATTTTCATCTAGGACCATTATACGCGACGTGTCTCGTGATAATCGATGAGGCCGACGTGCGACTCAGGCTGGCGATGGGTGGCACGCCGGAGCCTGCAGGGAGCGCACTGCGTGCACATTAGATCGCCCGATTTGATGCGTACTAGAGGTCCCATTACTTCATTCTATCTTTTCACGGCACCCCAGAACTCGAACGTTTTCATTAGAGCGACAAGAAACCGCGCGCAGAAATTTCCGGGTTCGGGCATTTTCTACCGGCGGTACATTGTTTCGTGTAGGGTCCAGGACTAGTATCCGTCTCAATTTGAGCCAGTTGAAATCTACACGGGCTTTGGCAATTCAACTGCGACTGCGGGAACTCGTTGTAGCAGCATGGATTTTTCGGGTTCGTGGACGAAGCAGGCAAGTCCCCCCGGTTGAGTTTTTCTTTTTTTCGGCAGCACCCAATTCGCTTTGGAAGTCGAAGTATCAATCCAAAAGAGTTTGCCGAAGCCATCTTCGGCAACTGGGGGAGAGTTTCTGGTGAAGAAAGTGCGCCTGCCGCAGAACTCTGTCGATGTGGAAAGGAAGATCCCGGTGAGCGGTTCCGCGTCTTTTGTGTTCTGCGAAAAATCGACGGGGGTTGCAAAATTCCGCGCGGAATCGAACGACGATCCCAATAGCACGATCGAACGTATTGCCGGCCAGTTAGCGATGCAGTGCCTGGTCCGCGGTCACGAACCGGAGGATTTTGTGGTGCTGGTGCCGGCCGAAGGGCCAATCGTGGGCCGGTTTCTGTCGCGCGCGAAGGAGCTTCTGGAGGAGGGCCGCGCGGTGTCCCGCCCCGCGACGCTGAGCCCGCGTCAAAGCGAGATCCTGCTGTCGGTGATCCGCAACCGGGCCAACAAGGAAATTGCCTCGAAGCTCAACATCACGGTGCGTACTGTAAAATTTCACATCTCTTCGCTGTTGAGCAAGTTTGGCGTGGATAACCGAGTGGAGCTGGCGCGGCGCGCCGCAGGTCTTCTGAAGGACGGTGGGGAAGATGCCGAAGGACTCGCGTTCAGGCCTGGCACAGAAAGTTCGGAACGGCGGCAGCTGGGTCCGGTGCCGGTGAAGTCCCCTTCCCGCGAGGCAAGCGAGAAGGCGCGCAGTATTCGATTTGCCGGCCGTCAGATGATGGCTTAGACCGTGTGTTGAGTGACCTTTTGCTTTGCTGGTGCAGGGGCACTCATCTGCCTTTTACCCGATCTTTAATTTTTTCAGGTCGATCGACGGCTCGGGGAATTTCAGGTCCATTTTTTCGAGCGTCTCGGCGATGATGTGTGAAATGGCCAGGTTCCGGAACCATTTTTTGTCCGCGGGAATGATGTACCAGGGCGCTTCGGGCGTGCAGCACCTGGTGAGGGCCTCCTCGTAGGCTTTCTGATAGGCATCCCAAAACAGCCTTTCGTTGAAGTCGGCCTGGGAGATTTTCCATCGTTTGTTGGGGTCGTCCACGCGCTCCAGCAGGCGCTTTTTCTGTTCCTCTTTGCTGATGTGCAAGAAAAACTTCAGGATCTTCACGTTGTTTTCGTGCAGGATTTTCTCGAAGCGATTGATCTGTTCGTAACGCTGCGACCAGATTCCCTTGGGGACCAGATTATGCACGCGCACGATCAGCACGTCTTCGTAATGCGAGCGGTTGAAGATGCCGAGATCGCCGAATACCGGCACGGCTTTGTGCACGCGCCAGAGGAAATCGTGCGCGGCCTCTTCGGGTGACGGCGCTTTGAACGAGGTCACCGGGCAGCCCTGGGGGTTGATGCCGGACATGACGTGGCGGATCGCGCCGTCTTTACCGGCGGCGTCGAGCCCCTGCAATACGATCAGCACGGCGCGCTTGTGCTCGGCGTAGAGGATGTACTGCAGGTCATCGATCTTTTTGAGCGCTTTATCGAGGCTCGCCTTCATGGCGCGGTCTTTTTTCCATCCCAGAGTGTCGCGGGGGTCATACTTAGCGAGCTTCACCTTTTGCCCGGGCTTCACGGCAAGTTCCTTGCTGAAGTTTGTCGCCATCGGCTGCGAGACCTCCTGTCGAATCGGCGCCTGGCACGACAATTCGAGGATAGCGCGTTTTGAGCCGCGTTCGGCACCGGGGGATGCGTTCGGTTGCCGTGCCGGAGTAACGTCTGCTGCGTAAGGCCGCGGTTAAATCGCTTACAAGCCGCGCTTTTTTTTGATCCTGCGCGACGTTCCGAAGTATCATAAAACCGAGCTTGTGGCTCACCCCAATGGCGACCGTACCTCCCAAAATTCTGGATGCCGCGCAGCCCGTTCCTGAGAATGTTCCCGCGCCCAAGCGCGAGTATCCGGGCGCGCTGATCGTCGTGGAGGGAATCGACGGCTCCGGCAAGAGCACCCAACTCTACCTGCTCAAGCGCTGGCTGGAAATTCGCGGGTACCGCATTCATTTCACGGAGTGGAATTCGTCGCCGCTGGTAAAGTCCGCGACGCGGCGTGGAAAGCAGCGGCGGCTGCTGACTCCCACCACGTTTTCTCTTCTGCACGCGGCCGACTTTGCCGATCGATGCGAACGCCAGATCATGCCCTTGCTTCATGGAGGATATCTGGTGCTCGCGGACCGCTATATCTACACGGCTTTCGCGCGAGATGCGGCCCGCGGCTGCTCGCCGCACTGGCTGCGGAATCTCTACAGTTTTGCGCCCATTCCCGACATTACGTTTTATTTCCGCGCCCCGCTGGATGTGGCGGTCGACCGCATTGTCGCCGGACGCCCCAAACTCAAGTATTACGAGGCGGGCATGGACCTGGGGATTTCCCTGGATCGCGCGGAGAGTTTCCGCATTTTCCAGGAGCGCATTCTGAATAATTACGATCAGATGGTCAGCACGGATCGTTTCGTCCTCATGGACGGCACGTTTCGCGTGAACAAACTGCAGAAACTCATGCGCGAGATTCTAGAAGAGCGGGTGGAGCTCGAGCAGTTCGCTCCCAAAAAGAAATGAAGACTTCTGCCAAAAACGGGTCCGCCGCGGCGGCAAATGGAAAGCCGGCGAAGGCTTCCAAGGCGTCGGCAAAGCGGAAGAATGGCCGCCCGGAGCCCAAGACCAACGGCCAGCCGGAAGCACCGGCGCGCTTTTACGGAAGTGCGCTTCCGGGAGTGAAGTCCGAGGAACTGAGCGGCAATCTTATTGTTCTGGAAGGAACTGACGGCTCGGGACGGTCGACGCAGATTTCACTTTTGACGGAGTGGCTGGAGTCCCAGGGTTTTGCCGTGGAGACGATGGGACTCCGCAGGTCGGCCCTGGTGGGCGAGGACATCGACGGCCTGCTTGCTGAAAACTCGGTCACCCGCATGACGCTCGCGCTCATGTACAGCACCGATTTCTTCGACCAGCTCGAACGCCGGTTGCTTCCCGCGCTGCGCTCCGGGCTGATCGTGCTGGCGGACCGCTACATTTTCACGCTGATCGCGAGGGCCGCGGTACGGGGAATCAGCCGCGACTATCTGCACGGAATCTATGAAATGGCGCTGCGGCCGGATTTGACCTTCTGGCTGAACGTGCGGCCGGAGGTCGCGTTTGACCGCGAGTTCCGGAAGTCGCAAACGATCAGTTACTGGGAATCGGGACGCGACATGTCGCTGTCGAACGATTTGTTTCAGTCGTTCATCCGTTATCAATCGATGATCAAGAGGGAGTTCGAGTATCTTTCCAAGCGGCACGGCTTCATCGAATTGGACGGCGAAGGAAGCGTCTCCGAGGTGAACCGCGTGCTGCGAAAACAGATCGCCTCGCACCTCGGCATTCCGAGGACGCAATACAGGCCTTCGCACGCCCTGTCTCACCTCTGGCGCTAAGTGGCCGCTCCCGTCCAACTGGCAGCGGTGGACGCGGGATCGAATGCGATCCGCCTGGTGATCGCGCGGGCCACGTCCCCGCACCACCTCCAAATCCTCGAAAATGAGCGCGTGGCCGTCCGGCTGGGCCACAACGCTTTCACTCACCGCATGCTGGACGACGAAACGATTTCCCGCGCCGCTCGCGCCTTCCGGCACTTCCGCGACCGCATGGATCAGCATCACGTAACCTGCTACCGCGCCGTAGCCACGGCGGCGGCCCGCGAAGTGCGCAATTATCGCCGGCTGATGGAGCGAATCCGCCGGAAGGCCGGCCTGGAGCTCGAAGTCATCAGCAGCGAAGAGGAAGCGCGTCTGGTCTGCCAGGCAGTTCATTGGGCGCTCGGCAACCAGGTGCAGCCGCGGCTCATTTTCGATCTGGGCGGTGGAAGCCTGGAGCTGAATTTTTTCCAGCGCGGCGTGCTGGAGCATCGCGTCGGCCTGCCCCTGGGCACGATTCGGCTGATGGAAACGTATGGGATCAAGGGCGCGATTGGCGAAGATATGGTAAGGAGGCTGCGGCACCATATTATTTCGCTGCTGGAGAGCTCCGTGCCGGAGCGCCCGAAGCTGTCGCGTTCGATTGCGGTCGCCTGCGGGGGCAACGCGGAGGCGCTGGTGCGCCTTGCGACCGGCCCTTTCGTGGGCCGGGCACCTACCATCAACGTGAGGCTGCTGCGGGATCAAACCTGGCGGCTGCTGCGCCTGGATGTTGCCGGGCGCATGCAGGCTTTCCGGGTACGGCAGGACCGCGCGGAGGTGATGGGCATAGCGGCGATTATCATCACGACGCTCGCGAAGTGGCTGGGGCTGCGCTCCCTGCTGGTGCCCGGCGTAGGCGTGCGCGAAGGCTTGCTGCTGGACCTTGTCGCCGAGCAGTATTCGGGCGGCGTCACGTCCGAGGAAGAAAAAGGACGCGCCGACGAATTGCTGGCCGCGGTGCGCTGGTTCGCGCGGCGGCTGAATTACGACCCCCATCACGCGGACCAGGTTTCACGCCTGGCTCTTTCGCTTTTCGATCAGCTTCGCCCGCTGCACGAAATGGGAGCGGAGGCGCGGCTGGTGCTCGAGATGGGGGCGCTGCTGCACGATGTAGGGCATTTCGTGAACCGCAAGGCCCACAACCGGCACGGCGAATATCTGGTTTGCAACAGCGATATTCCGGGGCTGCGTGGCTGGCGGCGCGACATGGTAGCGGCCCTGGTGCGCTATCACAATACAAAGTCCGAGCCGCACCTCGAGCACATCGCCTATGCGGCTCTCCACAGCGAGCGGCGGCGTCAGCTTCGCCTGCTCACATCCTTGCTGCGGATTGCGGAGAAGCTGGAATCCGACCACGCCCAGCAAGTCGCCGGCGTGGACGTGCAGATTCTCGGGCATCGGGCGGTATTTCTGATCCAGGCCTCGGAAGGGACGCGCCTGGATATTGCCGGTTTGCAACGGAAGGCGGAACTGTTCGAAAGGGAGTTTCATCTTACAGCCGAGTTTCGGCGCGTTCAAAAGGGCGCAAAGGTAGCGTAAAACACTATGATTCTCTACATCGTACGCCACGGCAGTGCCATCGACCGCACGGACCCTAAATCACCGCCGGAGGCCGAGCGTTCGCTGACTGCCAAGGGCGTGCAGAAGAGCCGGGCGGCCGCGCTCGGGTTGCGCGCTCTGAAAGTCAAGCCGGACACGCTGATTACTAGCCCTTACGTGCGCGCTGCTCAGACCGCTGAAATTTTTGCCGAAGCCCTTGGCTTCGCTCCCGATAAAATTCGCGTCAGCGAGGCGTTGAAGCCCGCCGCCGACCCCTCCGAAATCGTGAAGGAAATCTCGCAATGGAAGTCAAAGGAAGC
>CAZRKW010000120.1:0-11697 GCA_964600355.1 uncultured Acidobacteriaceae bacterium | reverse complement strand
AGCGTCCTCGAAATGCTGCGCGGCGGCATCACCACGTACGCCGACATGTATTACTTCGAGGATGTGGTTGCCCGCGTCACAAAAGAAGCGGGCATGCGCGGCATCCTCGGCGAAACCATCGTGGACTTCCCCGCCCCGGACAACAAGACTCCCGCCGACGCGCTCGCCTACGCGCAGGATTACATCACGAAGTGGAAAGACGATCCCCTCATCAGCCCGGCGGTGGCGCCTCATGCGATTTACACCTGCTCGGAGAAGACGCTTCTCGATTCCGCCGCGCTCGCGCGCCGCAATCAAGTCCCGATCCTTATCCACATTTCAGAGGCGCTCTTTGAAATCGAGCAGAGCCGCAAGAAACAAGCCCTCTCGCCCGTGAGTTACCTGGGCAAGATCGGATTCCTGGGACCGGACGTCGTGGCGGCCCATTGCATCTGGGTGGACGCCGCGGACGTCGCGCTGCTCAAGCATTTTTCCGTCGGCTGCATCCACAATCCCTCGAGCAACATGAAACTGGCCTCGGGCGTGATGCCGGTCGTCGATTTCCTTGCTTCCGGCCAGGCGGTCGGCCTTGCCACCGACGGCGCCGCCAGCAACAACAGCCAGGACATTTTCGAGGAAATGGACACCGCCGCGAAATTGCAGAAAATCGCCCGCATGGACCCGCGCGCCCTGCCCGCCGTGCAGGTGGTCGAGATGGCCACGCTGGGAGGCGCCCGCGCCCTCCACATGGACAAGCTGATCGGCTCGCTCGAACCCGGCAAGAAAGCGGACGTGATCTTCGTCGATACGAGCGGCCCGCACGCCACTCCGATGTATGACGTTTATTCGCAACTCGTTTATGCTTTAAGAGGCTCGGACGTGAAAACGGTGATCATCGGGGGAAAGCTGCTGATGGAAAATCACCACATGCTCACGCTCGACGAAGAACAAATCCTGCGCGAGGCTCGCGAGTACCAGAAAAAGCTCTCCGCGTGGGCGAAAACAAAATAACCGGGACTCCCTGCGCCATGAATCTTGTCATCGATCAAGCTCGCCTGTCGTCGGAAATCGAAGCGCTCGCAGCTATCTCCGAGGCCGAGCCGCCCGTCGTAACGCGGGTGGTCTTCGGCCCCGCCGACATGAAGGCGCGTGCGTGGATGATTTCGCTCTGCGAGGCATCCGGGCTCTCCGTGCGCCAGGATGCCGTCGGAAATACTTTCGCTCGCTGGAAAGGCTCCGATCCCGAAGCGCCAGCGATAGGCACCGGCTCCCACATTGACGCAATTCCCAACGCCGGTAAATACGATGGCGTCGTTGGTGTCCTTGGGGGCCTCGAAGCGATCCGGTCGCTGCAGCAGGCCGGATTCCGCCCGAAATATTCCATCGAGCTTCTGGTGTTCACGTCGGAAGAGCCTACGCGGTTCGGGATTGGCTGCCTCGGGAGCCGATTGCTTTCCGGGACGCTTTCGCCGGAGGCCGCCCGGAAACTGACTGCCAAGGACGGGCAGTCACTCGATGTCCTCCGCAGCAGCGCCGGCATTCACGGCGATCTGAATGCTGTAAAACTCCCGGACGGCTACTACAAAGCGTTTCTCGAACTCCACATCGAGCAGGGGCCGGTGCTCGAACGCGAAGGCCTGCCTCTGGGAATTGTCACGAAAATCGCAGCGCCGGCTAGCTTTCGCGTCACCATCGAAGGTTCGGGAGGCCACGCGGGCGCTTTGCTGATGCCGGATCGCCGCGACGCCCTTTGCGCGGCAGCGGAATTCATCCTGGCCGTCGAGCGCTCCGCGAAAACCACGGGCGGCCTCGACACGGTCGCCACCGTAGGCATCTGCGACGTTTTCCCCGGGGCGATCAATAGCGTTCCCAGCCGCGTGGGCATGGGTGTGGACATTCGCGACACCGATCTTGCGCGACGCGACGCGGTTCTTCGCGAAGTCTCCGCCGTCTGCGACGAAATCTCCCGGAAGCGCGAGGTTGCCGTAAGCGTCGAGCCGCTCAACGCCGATGCGCCTGCCACGTGCGCGCCGGAATTGGTGGAAGCGCTCTCCCAATCCTGCGCGGCGCATGGTTTTCCGTTCCTCAAAATAATCAGCCGCGCCTATCACGACTCGCTGTTCATTTCGCGCGTCGCGCCCACGGTGATGCTTTTCATTCCCTGCCGCCACGGCTACAGCCATCGCCCCGACGAATACGCCTCACCGGAAGACATTTCGCGCGGCGCGCTCATCCTCGCCGAGACCATGGCCGCCTTGTCCGCCTGAAGCCCTCCGCCGCCCCCTCACAAATCAACGCTTGCCCGCTGTTGGCCGATAACAAGGAGAGAGTCAGATACGTGAGGTGTGTCACCCGATGGGGTGATCGGTAGCACGGAGGCCGGCGCGTCTGCGTGGCACCATCTCGCGTGGCTGCCGGTCAATTCCGGCTCACAACTCCGGCACACACAGGAGCAACCAAGATGAACCACACAGCACCTTCCGACGACCAGGTAACGAAAACCATTTTCTGGATCATCATGTCTGCGGCCGTGGTTTTTATTTCCACAGCGATTCTCTTGGTGAGGTAAGCCCGGCGTTGCGGTGTGCGGGCGCGCCGAGGGCTTGGGTATTTTGGCGCTCAAAGCGAATATCGCTGTTCGCGAAACGGATCGCCGTACATGCTATAGCCGTTGCGTTCCCAGAACCCGGGGGCGTCTTCCTTCATGAATTCCAGCCCGCGCACCCACTTGACGCTTTTCCACGCGTATAAATGCGGCACTACAAGGCGCAACGGATAGCCGTGGTCGACCGGCAGCGGCTCGCCATTGTGCTTCAGCGCAAAAAGAGTGGTGGGGCGCATCAGGTCGGCAAGCGGAACGTTCGAGGTATAGCCCTGCTCGGCTTCGACCATCACGTATTTGGCTTCCGGGTTGGGATTCGCAAGCTTCGCCACCTCCGTGAACGCGATGCCGTCCCAACGAACGTCGAAGCGGCTCCAGCGCGTGACGCAATGCATGTCCGCGGTGACCTGAATCATCGGCAGCCGCGAGAATTCCTGCCAGGTGAGGCGCACAGGTTTCTCGACGAGTCCGGCGATGCGAAAGTCCCACGTTTGAGGATCAAATCGCGGAACGGTGCCGGCGTGCAGAACGGGCCACTTCAGCGTCAGCGATTGCCCGGGCGGCAACCGCCCGGATTCGCGCATCGCGCGCTCGCGCTGTCGGCGTTCCGAGGCTTCCTCGAACATATTTGCGGCCCCCGGGAGAAACATAGCACGAAGCCAACTGCGGTGACGCCGCATTCTGCGACATGCTATTTTGGAGAAAGGGCTGAAACACAGTCCGCGGGAGCAATCATGGACTTGCAACTAAAGGGCAAGAAAGCGCTGGCGACCGGCTCGACGGCTGGAATAGGTCTTGCCAGCGCGCAAGGTCTTGCGGCGGAAGGTGTGACGGTCATCGTGAACGGGCGCGGCCAGCAGCGCGTCGACGCAGCCATTCGCGAAATCCGCAAACTGCACCCGCAGGCAGAAGTGTCGGGCATCGCCGCCGACGTTTCGAACGCGGCGGGCTGCGCCCGGCTGATTCAGGAATTGGATCGAGTGGATATCCTCGTCAACAATATGGGCATTTTCGAGCCCAAGCCCTTTGAAAAAATCCCGGATGAGGATTGGCTGCGCTTTTTCGAGGGCAACGTGATGAGCGGCGTCCGGCTCTCCCGCCACTATCTTTCGGGCATGCGCGACAAAAACTGGGGACGGATTATTTTTGTGTCGAGCGAGTCCGCCGTACAGATTCCGGCGGAGATGATTCACTATGGCATGACTAAAACCGCGCAAGTCGCCATCGCCCGCGGCATCGCCGAAACCGTCGCTGGAACAAACATCACTGTGAATAGCGTGCTCCCAGGGCCTACGCGTTCCGAGGGCGTGGAAACGTTCATCCAGAAGATGGGGGCGACGCAGGGCGCCGACACCGCCGCCTTCGAAAATGAATTCTTCAAGACGATTCGACCCACTTCGCTGTTGAAAAGATTTGAGACGGTCGACGAAGTGGCCAACATGATTGTTTATCTGTGCAGTCCGCTTGCTTCCGGGACGACGGGCGCCGCGCTGCGGGTGGAGGGTGGCGTGGTGCGCGCGATTCTCTGAAGACGGCTTCCATCGGCGCGTAACCTGCCCGTAACAATCTTGAAGTAGCCTCGGGCGTCTCAGAGGCACCCATGCGCCGCGCTCAGTCCGACAATCCACGGCTCTTTCTAAACCGGCATCTCTCCTGGATGCAATTCAATCAGCGCGTTCTCGACGAAGCGCTGGACACGCACAATCCCGTACTCGAGCGCGTGAAGTTTCTGGCGATCACGGCCAGCAACCTCGACGAATTCGTGGAAGTCCGCGTCGCCGGCATTCTGCAGCAGGCTGAGCAGGGGAAAGGGGAGGCCGGGCCGGACGGGCTGGCCCCGCGCGAAGTGCTCGCGCTGCTCTCCGCCTCGATCCACGATTTTGTGAAGGGCCAGTACGATTGCTGGCGCGACAAGCTGGTGCCGGCTCTGGCGGAGGAGTCCATTCGCGTGCGGAGCTTCCGCGAATTAAAGCCGGAGGCGCGCAAGGCGGTGGACCGCTTTTATCGCGATCGCGTGGAGCCGCTGATGACGCCGGTTACCGTGGACCCCGCTCACCCGTTTCCTCGCGTGCTGAACAAGGCTCTGTGCATGGCCTTCCTGCTGCGGAAGCGACGCAAGGATTCGCAGGTTTATCTGGGTGTAGTCACAGTGCCGCGGGCGCTTCCGCGAGTGCTGCGCATCCCTTCGACCGAAGGCACGATCGAATATATTTTTCTGCACGATATCGTGCAGGCGTATGCGGAGCGTCTCTACCACGGCTACAAAATTCTCTCCTCGGCGCCCTTCCGCGTGACACGCAACAGCAATCTCTATCTGCGTGAAGAGGAATCGCGCAGCATTCTCGATTCGGTGGACTCGCAGCTTCACCGGCGGCGTAAAGGCGCAGCGGTTCGGCTGGAAATCGAAGCCGGGGCGGACCTCGAGATTATCGAGCGCCTGCGGTCGAATTTTGTGCTGGCCGCCTGGCAGGTTTTTCAGGTGAATGGCCCGATCAATTTGTCGCGCCTGTTCAATCTGTACGACCAGACCGTGCGCCCGGACCTGAAATTCCCGTCGTTCACGCCCAGGGAGCTGGACGTGCCGCCCGATCCGCCGGCGCTCTTCAGCCTGCTGCGCCAGCGGGACATTCTGCTGCACCACCCGTACGATTCTTACTCCGCGGTCGTGCGCTTCATCGAAAGCGCGGCGCTCGACCCCGACGTGCTTTCGATCAAGCAGACGCTCTATCGCACCAGCGAAGACTCGCCTATAGCGCGCGCGCTGATGGAAGCGGCGGCGAAAAAAGAAGTGACGGTCGTGGTGGAGCTCAAGGCGCGCTTTGACGAAGCCTCGAACATCCGTTGGGCGCGCAGCCTGCAGGAAGCCGGCGTGCAGGTGTATCACGGGCTCGTCGGGCTGAAGACGCATTGCAAACTGGCGCTGCTGGTCCGGCGCGATCCCGACGGCAAGGTGCGCCGCTATGCACATCTCGGCACCGGCAATTACAACCCGTCCACCGCGCGCTTCTACACCGACCTGAGCCTGCTCACCAGCGATCCGCAGATCACCGAGGCGGTGCACTACGTGTTCAATTTTTTGACTGCGTATTCCGAGCGTGCGCATTTCGGGCCGCTCTCGGTGGCGCCTCTCAACCTCGGCAAGAATTGCGTCAGCCTGATCGACCGCGAAGCGGCGCATGCCAAGGCCGGACGCCCGGCGATGATCGTCGCCAAGGTGAATTCCCTTCTCGATAAGAACATTATCCAGGCGCTTTACCGGGCGTCGCAGGCGGGCGTGCATGTGGAGTTGATCGTGCGCGGAGCGTGCGCGCTGCGTCCGGGGGTGCGCGGAATCAGCAGCCGTATTCGCGTGCGCAGCGTGGTGGGGCGCTTCCTGGAGCACAGCCGGATATACGTCTTTGGGAATGGCGGCGATACGGAGGTCTACCTGGGCAGCGCCGATTGGATGCCGCGCAATCTCTACGAACGCGTCGAGGTCATCTTCCGGCTGAAGGACCCTTCTCTCTGCCAGAAAGTGTGTAACGAAATTCTTCTGCCTTACTTTGCCGACACCGAGAAGGTTCGGTTCCTCCTGTCAACCGGGCAATACGCACGAAAACTGCCAGGCATAGCGCACGCACCGGCTAACGGAACGCGTTTCAACGTGCAGGACTTCTTTATGGGGCTCGCGGAAGATCGCGAACCTTCGAGCGCCGCGCTTACTCCAGCGCTGCTGGAAAAATTGCAGGATTTGCCGATGTACGAAGCCCTTGCGGCAAAATGGGTCGAAGACGCCGCCGAACCGGAAGCCCCCGTTCCGGCTGAGCCGGCGCGCTGACCCTCGCAGAAAAAAAACTTAACTTCCGGTGGGTTTGCGCGCGCGGATCGAGTTGCGGATGAGCCGCAGCAGTGAGGACATCTGGTCCACCCGCGCCGGATGATTGCCGAAACGCGCGGACTGATACAACTCCGTGAGCCGCGCTACGGGACCAGCCAGGTCGGCAGCCGGGATGGCGGCGGCAAATTCCAGCGGCGTTTGCGAGGCAGTCTTCTTCCATCCGCGGCGCTCCAGCAGGCGCAGCATTTCGTTGTATTCCAGCGCGGCCAGCCCGGCGGTCAAATTGCCACCGCGGCGCGCTCGAAGGCTCCAGCGCTGCACCAGATAGCCGATCATCGAGCGTCCGCGCAGATAGAAAAGCAGCGCCAGAAGCAACGCGAGCAGGCCGGGTAAGAACAAAGGCGAAGCCTCGGCCTTCGTATCGAGGGCCAGGATCGATTGCATGGCGCGGTCCTCGCTCTGGTTGTAGAAATCGCGGGCCCGGTCGCTCCAGCTCCGCGAAGCCTGCTGCGCGTTTTCCGCCAGCGTGAACTGGTGGGAGAAATCGTAGTTCACCACCCATTCGCTCCACGTGAACTGGAACGAATCCCAATACAGGCTGAGGCGTTCGAAAATGCCCGCGTGCTTCAAATCCCCGGGCGGCGTGGGATCGAAGGTGATCCAGCCATAGCCGGGGAAATACACTTCCACCCAGGCGTGTGCGTCGCTCTCCCGAATGATGTAATCGCCGCCCACATCGTTATATTCGCCGGGCGAAAACCCGGTGACGTAGCGAGCGGGAATGCCTTCGGCGCGCAGCAGCACCGTCATCGCCGAGGCAAAATATTCGCAATGGCCGGCGCGGCGCACGAAAAGAAAGTCCGCGAGCGGGTCTTCCCCGTGCGTTCCGCTCAAGTCGAGCGTGTACGCATAATGAGACATCAAATGCCGCTCGATGTTGGCGGCTTTGTCGTATTCGTTCTGCGAGCCGGCCGTGATTTCGTCGGCAAGCCGCTTCACGCGCGGGTCGAGGCGCGGCAATTGCAGGTACACCTGGCGAATCGGCTCGGGATAGTCAGACGACGCGGCGCGAAGGTCGCGCGGCAGGATCGTGGGAAGATTCGACGCGCCTTCATAGCGGATCTTCGAATTGTTGTGGGCCGGGTTAAACACCGAACCGGTCACGTCCTGCACCAGATAGCCGTGCCGCGGCGGCGCTCCCGCGCGCGACGCCTCATTCTGAAAGCGCCCCTTAAGGACGAGCGCGCGCGGAGCGATGAAAATCGCGTCGGTAGCAATCGGCTCCATCAGCACCGTGTAGCGCAGCGGCACGAATTTCTCGTGCGATGCGGCAGTCGTCCCCAGCCAATAGTCCCCATCACCGGATGACGCGATCACGCGCTCGTCGTGCCGGGGCGTGAACCAGCGATGACCGTCAAAGTTCGTCAGAGCGATGCCGCGCCAATGAACGTCCTGAGCGCGCGTGGGGTCCCCGTCGATGCGGATGCGCATCACGACGGAGGGGTTCTGCTGTATCTTTCCGATCTCGCCGAGGGAGACGTCGTCGCTGAAACCCGTCATCAGGCTCGGCTGCAGGTTGAGTGCGCTCAGGTATCCCGTAGTGAAGCGCGGAATCAGGAAGAAGATTACCCCGCCGATCACCAGCGCGCTGACGGCCACCAGCACCGACGTGATGCCCAGCGCGCGATTCAGTTGCCGCGTAAGCGGCGAGCCGGGCTCGAACGGTGGCGCAACTGCCCCGGTGGAGCTTCGGCGAATCTCCAGCGCCACAAACGTCGACACCGCGAGAATCAGAAATAGCGCCAATGCCACAAGGAAGCCGGTTTCCACGGTGAGAATGGCGGAGGCCAGCATCGACGTAACCGCTAGAACGGCCAAAAACGCATAGTCTCGGTTCGTAGTGGCCGAATAGAGGCGAACGATCGTCGCAAACAGAAGCAGGTGAATCGCCGAGAGCAGCCCGGCGTACAACGCGGGGTTGGGCGCGCCCGCAGAGAGATTCCGCGAGAAAACCCACAGGTCCGCCGGGAAGAACAGGAAGTAAGCCAGCACGAGCGAAGTGGCTACTCGAGCGGAGAGCTCCGGCCCGCGGCCTCGCCACAGGCGAAAACCTTTGTAGATCAAAGCGACGGCGGGCGCGAACGTCGAGAGCGGATCGAGCTTGCCGGTCGACACTATGGCGTAAATTCCGGTCGCGACCAGGAAAAACAGCGATACCTCGAAGTAGCGTTGCACCGCCGGGAGGGGCGGCGCGCTCGGGCGTGCGGCGGAGGCCATGGGCGTCTTCACAATGCTAACATCCGGAAGCCAGCGGCGGGGAACGGGCGACGCGAATCCGCTACTGCGCGGAACCGGGCGCTGCCGCGGCGATCTTTCGGGTGGCGCTGGAAACGGGAAGGCTCGCGAAGCGGTTCAAAGGGACGATCCGCGCGCGCGGCTGTTTCGGAAGTTGCGGGACTCGCGCAAGAAAAGGCAGCAGCGTGATGTGACGGAACGTGACGCCATGGCGGGCGGTGGCCAGCGGCTCCAGCGAAGGAGTCTCGACGCGCAGTGTGGCGAGAAGATGCGCACGCAGCTCGGCTGCCGCATCGCTTTTCACTTCGACTGCCGGAAACTGCCACATGCGCGAGAACAGCACCCCATCGTGCGCACCCGGGTCTTTGACGAGGAGCGTGCGGCCGGAAGGATCGCGCAGGATCGCCGCCGCGATCTGAATCTTCACCGGCGCGCGTTTCCGCCGCGGTGCGGGAATTTTCGCCACCAGTTTCAGCGCGAAAGCGCGGCACGCCTGCGCCACCGGACACTCCGTGCAGCGCGGATTCTGCGGCATGCAGATGATTTCGCCCAGTTCCATCAGACCCTGGTTCCAGTCGGACGCCGCATGACGGGCTAGAAGTCGATCGGCCGCTTCGCTGAGGTGCTGCCAGCGCCGCGGGGCGCGCAGATCGCCTCGCACGGCGCCAAGACGCGCGAGAACGCGCGCCACGTTTCCATCGAGCACGGCCAGCGGCGCATCGTAGGCAATGCTGAGCACTGCCGCCGCGGTGTAGCGTCCGATGCCGGGAAGTGCGAGGGCAGCATCCAGCTCACGGGGAAATTCCCCGCCGTGGTCATCGACAATCTTCTTAGCGGAGGCATGAAGGTTGCGCGCGCGGCTGTAGTAACCCAGTCCGGCCCAGAATTTCAGCACCTCCTGCGGGCGGGCTTGCGCCAGCGACTCCACGGTGGCAAAGCGCGCCAGGAAGCGGTCGTAATACGGGATCACCGCCGCTATGCGCGTCTGCTGGAGCATCACCTCGGCCACCCAGATGCGGTACGGATCGCGGCTGGCCCTCCACGGAAGTTCGCGGCGATGCTTGCGAAACCACTCGAGCAGCCTTCGCTGGAACATCGCGCGCGGCAATAAAAGTATTTTCCGCTTCTTTGCTTTCACTACCGAGCAATCCTTCTTTCCTTCGTGCTGTGAGCGACGGCCGATATAGTCTGTCACGCCTTCGGAGCGAAACCAAAAGTTGACGGAAGCCACCGCATTGAGACTTGGGCAGGATTATGAAGCGCGCCGCATCGCGGAAAACAATCTCGCATGAAAAGAAAGACGATCCAGTGCCCGAATTGCGCTTCCCAGCTTGATCCGCAATGGCTCCGCAGCAGCTGGGGCAAACCGAACGAAGTCGTGTGCCCGATCTGCTGCCTGCGGCTTCGCTATTCCCCGCCTTACCGGCTCATCATGCTGGGGGCTTCTTTGCCGTTGCTGGCATTTTTCGTCGCCACCGCGGGCTTTCGCGAAGGCGCTCTCGTTGCCGTAGGATCGGTGGCCGCTTGGATCGGAGCCTCTATGGCGGCCAGTGCCGTGCTCTCCTACGTGAGACCTCCGAAACTTAAGTTGGCGTCCCGCCGCCGGACTCGCCCCCCTGAACTGCTTGGCAAGCGCGACTATAATTAAGAGAGTTGCCGCTCTTCGGGTACCGTGCCCGCATCCCGATCGCAGCAACAACACCGGGCCTGCTTGCATCCCCAAGGTTTTGTGCTAGCGTGAAACCGAGTATGCCAAAAAGCAATCCATCGCCGAGACTGGCTGCGAAGCGGGTCGTGATCGCCGCACCGCGCGAGAGAAACGTTGAGAAGCCTTCCCCGTCCGCGCCGCAGCGCGTGTTTTTGCTTTCGCCGGCGAACGCCGGCGGCGTACGCGCCAGGATGCTCCTGAGCGGCCGCGCGCAGTTCGATTTGGCCGTGCGCCTGCGGCGCGAAGGGTTACCCCTGGGCGAAATCTTCAGCTTCATCAGCGGCTTGTATTTTCGAGGGAAACTCGCCTACGCGCACGCGTTTGCGGGCAGCGAACCTGGCGACCCGCGGGCCTTCGTGATTACCGCCGGAGGCGGCCTGATCCCGCCCGAAGTTCCCATCGCCATCGAGCAGTTGCAGCAAATTTCAGGGATACCGATCGAAGCGGGCGAGCCGCGCTATCGCCTGCCTCTCGCGCGCGACGCGCGAAAGCTTCTGGCGCGACTCGGCGCCGCGTGCGAGGTGGTGCTGCTCGGGAGTGTGGCAACGCCCAAATACGTCGAGCCCCTGCTCGAAATCTTCGGCCAGCGCCTGCTGTTTCCCGCCGAATTTGCGGGACGCGGCGACATGAGCCGCGGAGGACTTATGCTGCGCTGCGCCCGCTCCGGCGAAGAGCTCACCTACGTGCCGGTAGCGACTGCCATGCGCCACGGTCCGCGGCCTCCCAAACTGCAGAAGCTGCCGCGAAATCTTCAGGCTCCGGCCGAAAGTTAGGCGCCCGTGGAGGCCGTGATTTTCGTCGGAATCCAGGGCGCGGGGAAAAGCACTTTCTACCGCGAGCGCTTCTCAGACACGCACATCCGCATCAACCTGGACATGCTGAAAACCCGCCGCCGCGAGCAGCTGATTCTCGAAGCGTGCCTCGCGGCGCAGCAATCGTTCGTCGTGGATAATACCAATCCGCTGCCCAGCGAACGGGCGCGCTACGTGCTGCCTGCGCGCGCCGCGGGATTCCGCATAATCGCGTACTTCTTCGAGACTCCCCTTGCCGAGGCCCTGCGCCGCAATAATCTGCGCGCTTTGAAGCAGAAAATACCCGCCGTTGCGGTTGCTGGGACGTTCAAAAAAATCCGGCGGCCCACGCTGGAGGAGGGCTTCGACGAAATTCACACCGTGACGCTCACCGCCGCAGATCAATTCATCCTCACTTGATTGCAAAAAAGCGCCGATTTCGCGAATCCTCGGCGAACCTACAGCGTCTCATCTAGTGGCGATACACAATCACGGGGATGGCAGA
>CAZRKW010000119.1:0-11743 GCA_964600355.1 uncultured Acidobacteriaceae bacterium | reverse complement strand
GTGATTGCCGCGGCACAGGCAGCTCTGGCTCACGACTTCATCATGGAAATGCCCAATGGCTACCAGACCATGATCGGTGACCGCGGCCAGCGCCTCTCGGGAGGCCAGCGCCAGCGCCTCGCGATCGCCAGGGCCCTCTTGAAAGACGCACCGATTCTCATTCTCGACGAAGCCACCTCCGAGCTCGACTCCGAATCCGAAATGCTCGTTCAGAACGCCCTGAATAACCTGATGACCGGCCGCACCGTTTTCGTGATCGCCCACCGGCTTTCGACCATCCGCCGCGCCACCACCATCGCCGTGCTCGATAACGGAACGATTCGCGAGCGCGGTACTCATGAGGAACTTCTCGCTCGCGGCGGCCTCTACGCGCGCCTTTACGATATACAATTCCGCGATGCGGAGCCCGCCTCGCGCGTGGCCGGCCCGCTGTGAGTATGTCTGTGGCCAAAGCCGCTTCGGAAACGACGATCCCTGCGTCGCGGGAGCGCACCGCCCTGCGCTCCATGACGGGCTACGCGCAGGCGCACGCCATCGAAAGCGGCTGGAGTCTGCGCATTTCGATCCGCAGCGTCAATCACCGCTTTCTCGATCTGCATTTGCGCGTGCCCGAGGGTTTTGAACCGCTCGAACCCGGCATCCGCAGGTTGGTTCGCGAACGCGTCCACCGCGGCCATCTGGACGTCACGCTCCATCACGATCTCGCGGGCCCCGCGGCGGTCGGCGTGAACGAAGATGTCGCGGGCGCCTACGTGCAGGCCGTGAATGCGCTGCGCAAGAAATTTGGCATCCAGGCGGAAGCGGACGTAGCCTCGATCCTGCGCCTTCCCGGCGTGATTGGCTCCGCCGCGGCCTCCCTCGACGAACAACTAGAACGCCTTGAAGTTGTAGTGTCGCGGTGTCTCTCGGAAGCCCTCGACAAGCTGAACCGCATGCGCGAGGACGAAGCCCGCCATCTTCGCGATGAGATGTCCGGCCGCCTCCGCACGATCGCCGCTCATGCCGCCAGGGTGCAGGAGATTGCCGAGCGCGCCCGCCCGGCCTTTGCCCGGCGCCTGGAACAGCGTTTGCGTGAACTTCTCGGCGAGGCGCAGCTTGATCCCGCCCGCCTGGCCCAGGAAGCGGCCATGGCCGCCGAGCGCAGCGACGTCGCCGAAGAACTCGCCCGTCTGGCGAGCCACGTCAACCAGTTCCAGTCGTTACTCACTGGCTCCGCCGATGTCGGCAAAAAACTCGATTTTCTGCTCCAGGAAATGCAGCGCGAGGCGAACACCCTGCTTTCGAAAACCCCGGGCAACGAAGCCGAAGGCCTCGAAATCACGCAGCTCGCTCTCGAAATAAAGTCCGAGATCGAAAAACTCCGCGAACAGGTCCAGAACATCGAATGATTTCCAAACCTCTCGTCTTCATCGTTTCCGGCCCCTCGGGCTCCGGGAAATCCACGCTCGTGCAGAAGCTCTTGGAGCTTCCCGGCACCATGCTGTCGGTTTCGGCTACCACCCGGTACCCCCGCAAGACGGAAAGCGACGGCAAGTGGTACAATTTCGTGTCAGAAGCTGAATTCCAGCAGATGATCGAGCGGGGCGAGTTCCTGGAGTACGCGCAGGTCTTTGGCAAAAACTGGTACGGCACGCCGCGCAGATGGCTGGACGAAGCCATGGCGCAGCAGAAAGATCTCGTGCTCGAGATCGATGTGCAAGGCGCCTTGCAGGTGAAGAAGACTCTGCCCGATGCCATCGCCATTTTTGTTCTGGCTCCTTCCCGCGAGGATATCGAGAGGCGCATTCGCGACCGCGGACAGGATTCGGAAGATGAAATTCGGCGGCGGCTCGAGCGCGCTCGGCAGGAAATGCTTACATATTCAAGTTACGATTATGCGGTTATCAATGACGATCTCGATCGGGCGGGCGCGGAAGTGCAGGCCATTGCAATTGCTTCCCGCTGTCGCGTAGCTCAACGGGAACACCGGATTCATGAAATTCTGAAGTCCTTTGGAGGCTGACCTGGACATGACCGTTTTAAGACAGGCACCCGATAGCCAGTTTGCCTATGTCGTCGTTGTTGCGCGCCGTGCCCGGCAGTTGATGATCGGGGGCCGGCCTCTGCTTGAAAACCCGAGGTCCCGCAAGACCTCCCGCATCGCCGAAGAGGAATTGCAGCGCGGGCTCCTTGAATACGAAGTGCCCGATCTGGGTGAAGAAGGCGCAGAGAAGGACGGCAAGCGCCGCAAGTAACCGGCGGCGCTCGCCGCGTAAGCGCATGTCCACCAGAGTTCCGCAATGAAAATAGCCCTCGGAGTCACGGGTGGCGTCGCCGCCTATAAGGCCGCCGAGCTTGTTCGGCGGCTCCAGCAGGAAAAGCTCGATGTGCAGGTGGTGATGACGCGTGGGGCCCGGGAATTCATTACGCCTCTCACCTTTGCGGCGATCACCGGCAAAAAAGTCATCACCGAAATGTTCGGCGCCGAAGAATCCGGCCCGGCGAACGTGGAAAGCGCCATCGAACATATCGCCGTCGCGCAGCGGATCGACCTCCTTCTCGTAGCTCCCGCCACCGCAGATATCCTTGGCAAATTCGCTCACGGCATCGCCGAGGATTTTCTCGGCACGCTGTATCTCGCCACCAAAGCCCCGGTGGTCGTCGCGCCTGCAATGAACGTGAACATGTGGGAGCATCCCGCGACGCAGGCCAATCTCGCAACCTTGCGCGCGCGCGGCGTCCATGTCGTCGATCCCGACGAAGGCTACCTTGCTTGCGGGATGACGGGGGCAGGCCGCCTTGCGGCCACCGAAGCGATTGCGCAAAAAGTTTTCGAGGTCCTCGGGATGCGCCGCGACCTTGCCGGGAAGACAGTCCTCGTCACCGCCGGCCCCACGCGCGAAGCCCTCGATCCGGTCCGGTTCCTGACCAATCGCTCTTCCGGGAAAATGGGTTACGCCGTGGCCGAAGCCGCCATCCGTCGTGGCGCGCGCGTCATTCTGATCAGCGGGCCTACGGACTTGAAAATCCCCGAGGCGGCCGAGTGGGTGCCAGTGAACACCGCCGAAGAAATGCGAGGCGCCGTGCGCGACCGCGCACCCGAAGCGGACATCGTCATCATGGCCGCGGCGGTAGCCGATTACCGCCCCTCCGCGGCCAGCGCAAGCAAACTGAAGCGCAGCGAAGGCCGCCTCACCCTCGAACTGGAAGCGACCCCCGACATCCTCGCTGAGCTTGGGAGTGAACAAAGCTCGCGAATCCTCGTCGGCTTCGCCGCGGAGACTGGCGACATTGCCGTCAATGCCCGCGCCAAGCTTTCGCGCAAGGGCGCCGACATGATCGTCGCCAACGATGTAACGCAGGAGGGCGCCGGATTCGACACCGACACCAATATCGTCACGCTGTTCCTTCGCGATGGCCATGACATCGCTCTGCCCAAAATGGCGAAGCTCGATGTAGCCAACCGCATCCTCGACCGAGCCCTGCAAATCAGGAAGCAGTAGCTTCTCCGCAAAATTTCCACCGCGTCTCGTGCTAAAGTTTCCTCGGCGAATCAAAAAATCACGGAGGACCCTTGGATCGATCGAAGCTCGTCCGCATGGAAGCGTGGTTCCGTTACAGCGACGAACTCGGCTTGGGCCCTTATTACCGTGATCGCGCCGCAACCCAGGGCGTCTATAGCGCGCCGCTCGTAAGCGCCGAGCCCGCTAGCCAACCCGTGCCTCTCGCCATGGCGGCCGGAGCGGGCGCAAGGCGCAGTCCGCTCCCAGCTCCAAGCGACGGCCCTGCCCCAAAGCCCGCAGCCGCCCGGCCGTTGCCCCAGGTTTCCCCCGGGGCCTCGCTCTTCGACGAGCGCATCGAAGGCGATACCCTCGACCTGATCCGCGAAGCCATCGGCGCCAACTGCACGCGGTGCAAGCTCCACAAAGGCCGCACGAAACTCGTCTACGGCGTTGGAAACCCGAAAGCCGAGCTGGTATTTGTGGGAGAAGGCCCCGGGCGCGATGAAGACATGCAGGGCGAGCCGTTCGTTGGCCGCGCCGGCAAACTCCTCACCCAGATGATCGAAGCGATGGGCCTGCGCCGCGAAGACGTCTATATCTGCAACGTCGTCAAATGCCGCCCGCCCGAAAATCGCCTGCCCGAGAAGGACGAAATCGCCACCTGTTCGCCTTTCCTGATGCGCCAGCTCGCCGCCATCGGCCCCAAGGTAATTTGTGCCCTCGGCAGCTGTGCCTCGCAAACCCTGTTGCAGACGACCGAAGGAATCTCCCGCTTCCGCGGCGAATGGTTTGACTTCCGCGGCTCCAAATTCATAGCCACCTACCATCCTGCCTATCTGCTCCGCAACCCCGGCGCCAAGGGCGAAGTCTGGAAGGACCTGCAGAAGGTGATGGCCGTGCTGGGACTCAAGCCCAAACGCAAATAATCTCCGCAACCAATCCATCGTGAAAAATTCCCTCGGACTCATTCTCGGCCTCACCGCCGCTCTTTGCTGGGGACTTTCCGACTTCGTCGCGCGCTTTGTCTCGCGGCGCATCGGCGCGTACCGCGCGCTGCTGTTCATGCAGTTGATCGGTTTTGCCGCACTCACTGCCTTTCTCGTCGCCAGCGGCGGATTCTCGCGCGCCGCCATCTCCAATTGGCACCCCTGGGCGCTTGCGTTTCTGGCAGGTAGTCTCAACACAATCGGATCGCTCGCGCTCTACTTCGCGTTTGAAGTCGGAGTGCTCACCGTCGTCGCGCCGATTTCCTCGAGTTATCCGGCAATCACCGTGGTGCTGGCGCTTCTCAGCGGCGAACACATCCGCGCTCTGAACGCCGCCGGCCTTTTCCTAACGCTCGTGGGCCTCCTTCTGGCGGCCACATCTTTTTCTCCCCCTCCAGGCGTGGAGGTGCCGCAGACGAACTCTCCCAGCTGGCTGTCGAAGGGCGTCGGCTGGGCGATTGTTTCCTTGATCTCTTTCGGGATCATGTTCTGGTTCCTCGGTTTCCACGTGCTGCCGGTTCTCGGTGCCGGGCTGTCGGTCTGGGTGATCCGTCTCGCAACTTCCTCCATGCTGCTTCTCGCCGCTGCGCCGTCGCGCCAAAGCATTCGCCTGCCAAGCGGGAGCGTCTGGTGGCTGCTCGTAATCATGGGCCTGATGGACACCACCGCCTACACCGCCAATAACGCGGGCCTCCAAAGCGGCCCCGTATCGATCATCACGGTTGTCGCTTCGTTGTACGGCGCGGTGACCGTATTTCTCTCCTCGATATTTCTCCGCGAACGTCTCAAGGCAACACAGTGGCTCGGCGTAGCCCTGATTTTCGCCGGCATCGTACTCGTGAATCTCTAAGCCAATTCCTCGCCGTAATCGGCAGTCGGCGCCCAGTCAGCGGCAACCGAAAGTCGCTGTTACACTATTGCGTCCATGTCTCAATTCACGCCTCAACGCTACTGCGAGGTCGCGCTTCCCGTTCCGCTGCGCTCGACTTTTTCCTATGCGGTGCCTTCCGCGCTAAACGGCCAAACGCTCGTAGGGCGCCGCGTAGTCGTGCCGTTCCGCAACCGCCCCATGATTGGCGTAGCGCTGTCCGAATCCGATCGAGCGCCCGATCCTGCCCGCATCAAGTCCCGCATAAGAGAAATAGCCGAGGTGATGGATCCCGTTCCAGCCCTCCCGCCCAAGCTGCTCGAACTCGGTCACTGGATCAGCCGCTACTATCTCGCTCCGATTGGGGAAGCATTCCGCGCGATGCTTCCGCCCGAAATTGAACTTCGCCACGATCGCGAATACGCGCTCACCGGCGCCGGACGCGCCCACCTCGAAGAACTCGCCGCCGCCCCCGCGCTAGCCGATATCGAAAACGCCGGACGCAGCCTCCTGCATCGCTTCGAGAAAAGCGGCGAGCCCCTGACGTCCGCGGCAATCCACCGCATGCCCGGAGGCGAAGCCGCCGCCGAACAGCTAGTTCGCCGCGGCTACCTGATCGCGCGTGACGTTGTGCGCCATCGAAAAGCGCGCACGCAAAAAATCGTCGCGTGGAATCCCGCGAACGCCGCCGGCGAATCTTCCGCCAAGCCCGATCCCGCCGAGGAAAAAATCCGCGAAGTGCTCACGGCCACGCGCGGCCCGCTACCGCTGCATCTGCTCGTGGAAAAGGCCGGCGTCTCCCGTTCGGCCATCCTTCGCCTGGAGAAGAAAGGCCGCCTCCTGACGTGGGAAGAGGCGCTCACCACACCCGAGGATTCCTGGGACACCGACTTCACCCCGCCCGCCAACGTGCTCAACGCCGAGCAAAGAGAAGCCCTCGGCGAAATCTGGCGCTGGCTCGTGGCGGGCAAATTCGCCGCAGCCCTTCTCCACGGCGTAACCGGCAGCGGCAAGACGGAGGTGTATCTAGGCGCGATCGACGCCGCCCTCTCGCGCGGCAAGACCGCCATCGTGCTCGTTCCCGAGATCGCGCTGACGCTCTGGGTCGGCCGCCTGGTCCGCGCGCGGTTCGGCGAACACGTGGCCGTCCTGCACAGTGCCTTGCCGGACATCGAACGCGCCCGCGAATGGTGGCGCGTGCGGCACGGACACGTCCGCGTCGTAGTAGGCACGCGCTCCGCGATCTTCGCACCCCTCGAAAATCTCGGCCTCATCATCGTCGACGAAGAGCAGGAATCGAGCTACAAGCAGGAAGAAGTCCCCCGCTATCACGGACGCGATACCGCCGTCTATCGCGCGCGTCTCGAAGGAGCCGTCGTGCTCCTTGGCTCCGCCACCCCTTCGCTGGAGACGTTCCACAACGCCCGCGTCGAGAAGTATCGCCTGCTCACGCTGGCCTCGCGCGTCGAGAACCGCCCGCTCGCCGAAGTTCGCATCGTCGACCTGCGCGAAGAGTTCCGCCGCGAGCACCGCGCCCCGCCCGTGTCGGAAGCCCTGCGAGCCGCCATCGCATTGCGTCTCGAAGAGGGCACGCAGGCGATGGTGCTCATCAACCGCCGCGGCTATTCCTGGTCGATGCTCTGCCGCAGTTGCGGCTCGGTGGTGCAGTGCCAGAATTGCAGCATCGCGCTGACCTATCACAAGAGCCGCCAGCGCCTCGAGTGCCACTACTGCGGCTATTCGATCCGCCCGCCCAAGGAATGCCCGAAATGCCACGCGGAATATTTATATTTCGTGGGAGACGGCGCCGAGCGCGTGGACGAATATCTCCGCGAGCAGTTCCCCAAAGCCCGCATCGCCCGCCTCGACCGCGACACGGTCCGCACCAAGCGCGAATACCAGCAAGTACTCGGCGCCTTCGCAGCAGGTGAAATCGATATCCTCGTAGGCACGCAGATGGTCGCCAAGGGGCACGACTTCCAGCGCGTCACGTTGGTGGGCGTAGTCGCCGCCGATCTCGCGCTAGGACGCCCGGACTTCCGCGCGGCCGAACGCACGTTCCAACTGCTAACGCAGGTAGCGGGCCGCGCCGGCCGCGGAGAACTCTCAGGAGAAGTGTTGGTCGAGACGTATTACCCCGAGCACTACGCCATTCAATACGCCGTCCAGCAGGATTACGTGTCGTTCTACGAAAAAGAAGCCCATTTCCGCCGCGTCCTGCACTACCCGCCCTTCGCCGCGCTCGCCACCGTCCTGGTGCGTGATCGCAAAGTAGAAAACGCCATCCGCTGGTCGCGCGCCCTGGCGGGCTATTTCGCTCCCTTTGAAGAAAAAGGAGTGAAGGTGTTAGGCCCGGCGGCAGCCCCGCTAGCGCGCCTGCGCAATGAATATCGCTTCCAGCTAGTGCTGAAGTCGCTACACCGGTCCGCGCTCGCGCAAGCGCTGAGCGGCTGCCTCGATTTCTGCGCCTCGAAAGAAATTCCCGAAACCGCCGTGATCGTGGACGTCGACCCCACAAGCCTTTCGTAGCGGCAGCGGTCTTCAGGTCGCTGACCAGAAGCAATCTCATAAGCGGAACTCGTCAGGGCACGGCTTCAGCCGTGCCAAAAATGCACTGTGGACAAAGAGGGGTTTAAGCCCTGAGATGGACAAACTTGCCGGTCGCAGTATTTATGAGATAGATGAGTTCTAGCGGCTCAGCGCGGGTGTAGCCGTAAAGCAGGAGAGAAAAATAGCCAGCGCGGCGATCGCCCATAACTTTCGCGACGCGTCCAGATTTTCCCAGTGATCAAGCACGGGCGGATGCCCAAACCGCAGCGTGAGGATCAGCAGCAAGCCGCCCCACATATACCACCCGCTCCAAGCATATCGCCCCAGCACCAGCAAAATCAGCGCCACCGCGATCGATATTCGGTGATGCTGCTTGCTCGTGAGGCTGTAAACGATGTGGCCGCCATCCAACTGCCAGAGCGGCAGCAGGTTCAGCGCCGTCGCGAAAAATCCCACCCACGCCGCGCGCCCCACTGGGCTCAGCAACAGCCAGCTCGGGTTCACGTGCGGGTGAAACAGCATGATGAAGAAACGCATCAGCGGCGGCTGCCCGAAAATAATGTCCGCCGTGTTCTGCACGCCCGGAACGATCCGCGATGTGGCGACGGCGTATGCCATCGCCGGGGCCGCGAGCAGAAATCCCACGACGGGCCCCGCAATTCCCACATCAAATAATGCTTTTCGCGTAGTAATCGGCGAACGAATACGGATGAACGCTCCAAACGTGCCAAAGAGCGTCGGCGCGGGAATGAAGTAGGGATAGCTCACATCGATCCCGTAGATTTTGCAGGCGTAATAGTGGCCGAGCTCATGCGCCAGCAGAATTCCCATCAGCGTAAAAGAGAAAGGAACGCCCAGCAGCAGCAGTTGCGGATGCTCGAAAGGCACAAGCATCGCTGAAAATGGATCGGCCCCGCCGGAGAACGGCTCGCGGTTCTGTGCGTACGAAGACGCAAACTCCGATCCCACCGCCAGCGTGGAAAGAAGCGTCAGCAGGAACAGCAGCACCGCAAGCCAAAGGCGCTGCGGCTTCGGTGGTGGTGGGAGGGCCTGTTCCCCAAGCGGCCGGAAGTTTACGTCCAGCACTTCGACGGGTGTGGGGCCGTGGCCGTTGCCACCGTATGGGAAGCTGCTCATGCGGATTGGATGCGTCAACGCCCGAAAGCGGTCCTATAGCTCGAAAAATCCCGCGCGGTGTTAAATGTTTTTCGCGCTGCTCGCGTCAGGGTTGCGCAGTCGGTGTCGTGCTTGCCGCCGGAGCAGGAGCCGGAAGCGACTGGAGTTCCTTGCCTGGCTTGAATCGGACCGCTTTGCCCGGCGGGATATTCACCTGCTGCCCGGTCCGCGGATTGCGTCCAATTCCCGTTTTGCGCGGCTTCACGTTGAACACGCCAAAACGCCGAAGCTCGATTCGCTGCCCGCGGCCGAGCGCGTTCTTCATAGTTTCAAAAACGGTCTCGACAGCCTGTTCAGCCTTAGTCCGCGTAATATTCGTCTTCGTTACAATTGCGTTCACGATATCAAGCTTGATCATGGAAGCCTCCAGCCAACCGCAACTCCATGCTAGACAGGGGTTTGCAGGTTGTCAAGCGACCGGCGTCTGCCTGCGCACAGGAATTCAGTACTCGCGCGTACGGTGATACGCTCCGCCGCCCATTCCGCCCAGGTCAATCACAACCGCCACCACCAGAATAATCAGGTTGATTCCCACAGTAGGCCGCCCCGTGTTCGCCATCCACGCGTACGCCAAAGTTGTCAGCGGCAAAAAAAGAAAACCGATGAGCGGCACAAGAAGCCCGTGATAAGCGCGCTGCAAATAATTAGAAAAGAGAAACAGCAACACCAGCGCGATCCGCGGAAACGCCAGAAAAAGAATCAACAAAAGACAGGGCATGAAGTTCTCCAAGCTACCAAATTAGTATTCGGTGCCAGCTCTCATCATGCCCGAAAATGCCCGCAAAGGCGTAGCAATCGGCCAGGAGACATCTCATAAATGGAAGTCGTCAGCGCACGGCTTGAACAGGTCGCGGAAAACCTCGAGCCTTTGCGCGCGCCGGGCCCTCCGGTTTTAAGAGCCGGTCCTCTGCCTTTCGCCTTTGCCTTTCGCAGTCGCTTCTCGTGTCATCCTGAGCCCATACGCGCGAAGCGCGGATGGGTGAGGGACCCGCTTCTTCTTTCCTCCTCCGTTGTTCGCCCGACATCCTGAGGAGCGTAGCGAGGAAGAACGGTTTTCCATCGCGCGGCTTTCGTGCGATGAATCCCTCTTCGTGCGCCAATTCGAGCAACATCGCTGCAACCCGCCAAGTCTTTTAAGGGGTCGGAACTTTAGTTCCGACATAACCGGCGGCGCGCAGCGCCTTCCTCTCGCGGTGCCTTTACCGCGAGCCCTCCTCCTCAACCTCCTCTCCCTCCCAGAATCAAGCCCTAGTACGGCAGCGGCCGGTTGGTCACCTTGCGCCCGATGGCTGCCGTCTTCTCGTCATACCCGATCATCAGCCCGCTCTTGATGCCTGCGGCGATCCCCTCCTCCGTGCGCCCGCTATTCCAGCTTTCGCCGATTCCCAGCCAGTAGAGGTGCTGCGTTTTCGCGAAGGCAAAAATCGTGCTCTCGACCTCCTTGAGGCTGTCGTCGCCATGTTTGAAGCCGTAAGAAAGGGACATGTCGCCCGGCCCGCCTTCGCCGAATCCGATCCCCGGCACTTTCAGGATCTCTTCCCGGTTCGCATACCCATACTTGTCTTCGATCTTCACGCCGAGCAGGATTTCCCCATCGGGATTGAGCGGCCACACATCCGCTTTCTCCATGTATTCCGCCGTCGAAATCCCCCAGATTTTTGCGGCCTCGGATCCTCCATGAGCCCCCCGGCGCCCTTCCTGCAGTCCATTCTGCCCCACGCCCTGCATCCGGTTGGGATAGCGCACCGCTTCCACCAGCGCCCGCACGGCGCCCGCCGTGGTCGCATGGCAGAGCAGGATTCCGTGGACTCCCGTGGCCAGCACCTGCTCCACCATCCACGCGTTCGCTCGCATCGTCGCTTCGTCGGTGCCCCGCACCGGCAGGTTCACGATCACCGCCGGCGTCCGGTGGCCGGTGCGCGTAGGCCCGCCCGCGGCCAGCCCCTGCATGTAAGACTTCAGCCCCGCGATGTCGTACGGCGCCGCCTCCATGTCGTAGCTGATGTAGTCCGCCCATGTTTGCGCGTCCTGCTTCCCCTGTTCGAACGTGCCCACCGTCCCCGAATGCGACCCGGTGTAATAGATCGGCTGCCCCTCAGCCAGCAGTTCAATAGCGCGATTGATCCGCTTGGGCTTAGGCACCGGCGCCGCATCCTGAGCCACGGACGTGGCCGCCGCCACCAGCACGCACGCCATCGCAAGAGCCAGCGTCTTATATATGTTTTTCATCATTTCATCTCCATCTAGTGCGAAGTAAGCCAGGCGGAGTGGAACGGTATCACAAGGAAAAGTGCGGCGTTACAGGTTTTTTGGAGTTCTACGGCTGTCGTGCGCTGGTTTAGATGGGGGCAGAATCATATCTTTTCACAGCCTCTTGGCATCTTGTGCCTCGGGACGCGAGAGATGATAAGCGAGTTTAATCAGCATGATGTAATGCCCACATTGCGAAAAAGAGAGCAGGCGTCTGTTTGCCAGTTCGCGATAAAAATGGGCAAGGGATATTGAGCACATCTTTCCGAAATCGACGAAAGAACGAGACAGGCCTTGAGTATCGGGCAGAAACATCAACTGCGAGAGTTCATTTCTGGTCAACGCTCGGATATGGTTCTCCAAGTTCTCACCTTCTAGGTCACAGTTCTTGCGGTAATCCTCTAAATCGATGACTGGGGCGACGAGAACAA
>CAZRKW010000118.1:0-11825 GCA_964600355.1 uncultured Acidobacteriaceae bacterium | reverse complement strand
ACTGGGTTTCTATCGTGAACGAAGACTGGCGCTGGCGCATGATGACGCCCGCCAAAGGCGACTACGCCAGCGTTCCCCTCAACGCCGAGGGCAAGCGCGTAGCGGACACCTGGGACCCCGCGAAGGATGAGCGCGAAGGCAATCAGTGCCGCGCATACGGCGCCGGCAACATCCTGCGCATCCCCGAGCGCCTGCATATCACCTGGGAGAATGACAACACGATGCGCATGGATACCGACGCCGGTATGCAAACGCGCCTCTTCCACTTCGACGGCTCTAAATGGACCGGCGGCGCGCCGCAACTGCAGGGAGATTCCGTGGCCGCGTGGGAGAAGCAAGTGCAGTCCGGAGGCGCCGCGGGCCGCTTCGGCGGAGCCGAACCAGGCAAAGGCGGCACGCTGCACGTAGTAACCACGCACATGAAGCCCGGCTATCTGCGCAAGAACGGAGTTCCCTACAGCGGCAACGCCGTGCTAACCGAATACTTCGATCGCTTCGACCGCAACGGCGTAGCCTACCTGATCGTAACCTCGGTGGTAGACGATCCTCAATATCTGAGCGACCGCTTCATAATCAGCGGCCAGTTCAAACGCGAGCCCGACGCCGCCAAGTGGAATCCCACGCCCTGCCGTCCGCTATGGCCTCGAATGACCCAAGCCGCCAGCGGCGACAGGCTACTCAACTAGCGCTTGCACAACCCGGACTAGGCTGGCCCCAGCTCGACGCTAGCCACCTCATAAATGGAACTTGTCAGGGCACGACTTCAGTCGTGCCCTGAAAAAACGGGCGCGCAGCGCCTTCCTCTCGCGGTGTTTTTTCCGCGAGCTTTTCAGCAGTGCCGCAAAGACCGGAAATCGATACGGCTCCACCTGGAGAAAGGGATTTTAACCTTGAGGCGGTCAAACTGGCCGGTCCAAGCATTTATGAGATAGGTGAGCCATCTCATAAAATAGAGCTCGTCAGGGCACGACTTCAGTCGTGCCAAAAAAACCAGACGCGCAGCGCCTCCCTCTCGCGGCGCCTTTACCGCGAGCCGTTGCGGATGCCCCATCCCTTGCGCCTCTCAGCAAGGGTGGGTCTTGCTCTAGCCTTTGCGGGTGCCCGACCGACCCTTCGTCTCTAAGGGTCGGTATTCACGACAATGCCCGCGCTGCCGAATTCCCGAGTCTGTTTCGCAACTGCGAGCCACGCCAGCGCGCGACAAGGAAGCCCTGCAGGTCGCGTCTTTCAGCCGCGACAAAAAGCCGGGCGCGACAGCGCCTTCCTCTCGCGGTGCCTTTACCGCGAGCTTCTCGGCCGCCCAAAGAGCCCTGTGGGCAAAGGGGTGTTTAATCCCTTATGGCTTCCCCTCGGTGCAGCAAAAATTGTGTTCTCAACAGGGTGTTCAGGGGGTCGGAGCTTTTCAGATCCAGCATAGCCGGCGGCGCGCAGCGCCTACCGCTCGCGGCGAATTTCCCGCGAGCCTCCCTCCTATACCTCCTGTGCCTACGCGAACCTCCTCTCCCTCCTGCTCTAGTGGCTGAAAGCGATATTCAGCCCGGTAGAAAGAATGAAGTCGTTCGACTTCGTCCCAGGAATTGGCGGGTCGGTCACGTAGCGATCGCTCAGCGACGTCTGCCACCCCAGCCATTTGTTGATCTTCGTCACCACGCCCGCATCGAGCGAAAAGCGGTACTCGCTGAAGTCGCTAAGGTCCGGATAGAAACTGAAGTCCTCCGTCAGCAGCGTGTTCGCCCCGAACTTGCGCGTGAAATTCTCCCCTGCGGTGATCCCAGCCAGATTCCGGCCCACGCCGTTCACATGGTTGCCCGAGCTATAGCTTTCACGGGTGTAATTGACGCCCCCGAGAAAATCGAGGCTCGTTTTCGCATCGTTCACCGCATGCCAGCCCAGGCCGCCCGAGTAGATTTGCCGCAGAGTCAGATTTTGCAGCTCGTCGTGAGTAAAATCCCCGCTCCCGAACGCAAACAGCTTCTTCGTAATGTTGCGGTCGTACATCGCCCCGCCCAGGATCTCGTTGGCCGTGACGCCCCCGGAGTTCCCGCTGCTCGTCGGGCCGTTGGTCGAGTAGATCGACGAAGCGTACAGCTTGGCTTCGTCCGAAATCGTCTTACGGTCGGCCGCGAACCCCGTGCTCAGATTCGTAGTGTCGCTGTTTCCCCGCGCCAGCGCGAACCCCACGTTCACCCCGCCCTTCCAATCCTCCAGCAGCCCCGGATGCAGGCTCTTCTCGTAAGCCTGCTGTTCATCCCCTGAACGCACCACCGTCACCGACGCCAGCGGCACCCGCACCGACCCCTCCGAAGCGGTATGTACCACCATGTCCGCACCTTCCACCGTAACGTTCCCGTTCACCGTCTTTTTGTCCGGCGTCACCACGTACAGCGCCTTTTCCGACGTCATGTCCGTCACCGCCGCCCACTGCACCTTGATTTCCCCTGCATACTCCGTCTTGAGCGTCACCTGTTTCCCATCCGACTCGGAGATCGTCCCGGTAAGCCGGTCCCCATTCTTGAGCGCCAAAGTATCGGCCCCCAACTCGGGAGCAAATGAAAGCAACGCGATCGATAGCAGCAGCACGCAAACCAGCTTCATTATTATTTTCCTCCATAGGAAATTCGGTGTTTACGGGGCGGTGTCTGCGAGTCTAGCAAGATCGAAGGGAATGGAAAAGCCGTCTCGAGGTGCAAGCATCCCGGGAACGCCAATCTCCCGATTGGCGCAGTTCCCTCGGGCGGTTTCATCTTCACGGTGCGTACTGGCAATATCCCGGAAAATCGAAAAGCGGGCTGGCTTACCGCGCAGGTTGCATAGCTTCAGTATAACGATTCGAAAATCGCTGAGATCCGGCCTAGCAATGTCTTTTCTGCGACCGGCACGAGAGCGAGACGATTCCTGCTGTCTTTACCGCAAGCGCGAAGTCGCCTAGAAGACGTACTTCAGGGCAAATTGAATCAGCCGTGGATTCACCGAGGTGCTGGTGATCTGCCCGAACGTGGTCTTGGAAACATCGACGGTTCCAGGATTGCTGAACTGCGGATGATTGAACACATTAAAGAATTCCGTTCGAAACACCAGGCTTGCATCCTCATGGATGCCACCCACCCTGGTTGTCTTCTGGATGGTGGCATCGAAGTTAAACTGGCCCGGCCCAAGAAGAATGCCTAACCCAGTATCTCCGTACCCGGTCCCGTTGCCAATCACCGGTGTGGTACCGAACGCGTTCTTGTTGAAATAACCCGGGCCGCCGGTTGTGCCGCCGAGGCGGGCTCCCACTCCCCCTGGAGTAGACACGTTGGCAGCGCCCATGCCGGCCGCGAAGACAGCGGTAGAGGTTATGTTCGATCCGGGACCGAAACCGTAGATGGTTCCGCCTCGCGTGTCGCTCACTGTCAGGGGCGTGCCGTCCTGGACCACGGTAACTCCTGCCAGGTTCCATCCGTTGGCAATCTTCTCCATGAAGCCCTCATGCTTGCCAAAGGGCAGGTCCCAGCCGTAGTTAATCGTCAGCCGCTGCGGGCGATATCCGGCGTCCAGGCCGTATTGTGGAAGAACAAAGGGATTGGCGTTCGCGATAGTAACGTAGGGCACCGTGGTAAAGGAACGGCTGAAGGTGTACGCAGCTTGCAACTGGAAGCCATGGGAAAATTGCTTTCGAACCGTAGCTTGCAGGCTGTTGTATTTGCTATCCCCGAGATAATGGGCATCGCTGAGCCCACCCGGTCCAAAGCCCAGGTAGGGCGTGCGCACCGATGCGTTCGCAACCGTATTCATCGTGATGCCGTTAACCGGATTGGAAGCGCTCGCGAGCTCGGCCCCGTTGATCTGAAGAATCGTGCCCGTCCCGCTGAAAGCCTGATGAATACCGCGGGTCCCCACATAGCCCACTTCCAGAACCCAGTGCGGAAGGAATTCATATTGTGTGTTGAGGTTCCATTCATAGGTAGTCGGAGTACTGGAGTTGGGGTCGAACACCTGCTCGTTCAGGTTCGAACTCGTTCCCGTCTGATTCGCGGGATTGGTGGTATTGATGGTGACCCAGCGAGGCGTCCATCCCAGCGTAAGCGTTGGGTCGTAGGGCTGCGCAAGACTGGAGAAATAGTTTGCCGCGCCAGACTTCGAAACGACTACGGCGTACGGAATCTCCGCCTGCGGACCGCTGACGGTGATCAGCCAGCCTACTCGATCGTAGAAATAGCCGGCCCCGCCGCGCACCACCAGCCGGTCGGTGGCGAATGGACTCCAGGCGAACCCGATGCGGGGAGCAAAGTTGGTGAGGGACGGATTATTCTGTGTGGGGATTTCGTGATTGCTCTGGAAGAGACCTCCCACGGGCGGCGGAGGGTAAGCCGCGAAGTTGAAGTTGGAGGGCACGACGAAACCGGCAAGCGTCCCGGTGGCGGGTGTGGGTCCCGGGACCTGAACCGCATTGATCAGACCGGGCCAGATATTCGTATTTTGGCCGTTGGCATCGGACACGTTTCCGAAATACTCCCACCGTAGCCCGAGGTTCAGGGTCAGACTGCGGGAAACCTTAACGTCATCCTGCACAAAAACTCCCGTCGCGGAACTCCGAAAACTGTGATGGTAGCCGCCGGGAGCCGAAGCGGCGGTTGCGGTGCCCGAGCTGGAGATGTTGCTGGTGGAAGAGCCATTGGTCATTCCCGCGGCTGCGCTGTTTGCGCAGGCACTTGGAGAGAGGCTTGGAGAGCAGCCTGGCAGCCCTAGAAGGAAGTCCTGGAAGGTGTTAAAAGTCAGAATTCCTATTCCCGCCTCGGTAATTCCGTTCGACCGGTCCCGCTCATATTCAAAACCAGCGCGAACGGTGTGCTTGTCGTGCGACCAGGAGATTTGATCGGCGGCTTCCCACTGGGTAACGTGCTTTGTCGTGCCTAGGGCAGTCGCGCCGCCCCACTGCATAAGTCCCGTAACGGTCATGCCGTCGAGAATATTGATCGACGGAATTACCGGAGCAATTCCCACTTGCGTATCGGTGAAGGGAATATCGTTGGATAGAAGATTCCAGTAGCTCTGCAACGAAAGCCGCGCTTCGTTGACGACGTTGCTCGATAAGATAGTGGTCAGCTTTCCGATCATGTACTGCGTGGGAAAATTGATCGTCCCGGGCCCTCCCGGCAGGCAGAGGGTGATTGCCGTCGCGGTCGCGCCACATCCCATGGTGGCATTGGTGAGGTCGTTGGCGTAAAACCACCGCCCCGACAAAGTATTCTTTGAGTTGACGACATAATCGAAGTTTCCGATCGCCTGATGTTCGCGAAAAGTGGCGGGAAGGCTGAAAGTGACGTTCTGATTCATTCCGGTAGAAGAACTGGGAATGAAATAGCTGCCATCGGGATTCTTTAATTCGAGAATGTTGATCGCCACCGGATTGATGTTCGATCCGTTACAGAGCACTTGAGTCACGGACGAGGCCTTGGTGGTTCCGGCGGCGCTGCCGTTGGGGCAAAACGCCTGCCCGAGTGCTGCCCGGAAGGTTGTGGCGTTCGAGCGGTCACCCAGGGGAATACCCACTAAAGTGGGATCGGAGTAGCCCGCCTGCGAAAAACCGTTCTTCTGGCGAGTCTCCTGAAAGGAAGCGAAAAAGAACAGCTTGTCCTTCTTCACCGGGCCGCCAAAGGTGCCGCCAAACTGATTCTGGTTCAATATCTGTCTTGTATTGTTGGGAGCGGGGCTCAGCTTGCGGAAGAAATCGTTGGCGTTGAGTGCGGTGTTGCGGAAAAACTCGAAAGCGGAGCCATGGAACTGGTTCGTGCCGGACTTGGTCACCACGTTCACGTTGGCGCCGGGATTGCGCCCGTAGCCGGCGTCGTATAGAGATGTCTGGATCTTGAATTCCTGGATGGCGTCGGGATTGACGACCGAAATTCCGGGATTGGCGCCAAAATCTCCGGTGAGGCCGCGCGCCCCGATATTAACGATGGAGGCTCCATCCATCGAGTAATCGTTCTGATCCGAAGTGGAGCCATTCACCGAGATCTCCTGCGAGCCCTTGCCCATGTTCGCCGCATCGTAGACGCCAGCGTTGGCCCCGGATGAGAGTCCCAGCAGGGTAGTGTAATTGCGCGAGGTCAAAGGCAAGCTGGTTACGGTTTCAGAGGTCAGCACCGTACCCACGGTGGAATTGGCGGTCTGTACCGCCTCGGTGTCCTCGCCACGAACCTCCACTTGCTGTGTCGCAGCGCCCACTTGCAGCACTTGATCGAAAACGGCGGTCTCGGTCACAACGGTCGTCACGGACGGAACTTCCGTCGTATTGAATCCGGCGGCTTCAAACTTCAACTGATAATTGCCAGGGGTAAGCAGCCCAAACTTGTAAGTACCGTCCGCGCTCGTGGCAGTTGTTCGGGATTGACCTGTACCAAGATTGACGGCCGTGACCGTTGCGTTCGGGACCACAGCTCCCGAAGAGTCCTTTACAGTCCCGGTCAATGCTCCCGTAGAAGACGTTTGGCTGAACGCCAGCGGAGCTAGCAGCAATAACGCGAGCAGCGGAAAGACATAGCCAAGACCGAGGTTTTGCCCACCCTTAAACCGCACCGTCGACATGATCATCCCCCTTGTCACTCAATGTTAGGCTTGACTGCTTACCCCTTGTGTTGCCGAGTAGCGGGAGAGACGGCTCAATCAGCGAACGCGTTTCATGAATTCTGCGAAATATGCGAAATCGAATCCACGGGAGGTCTGGCCTTCTGCTGCACTTGTGCATGAAAGCGGACATTTCTACTTTGCACAACCGGACGTTCTCATTTTGCGCCGACATTTCTTATTTCGGGCCTCGATTTCTCCGCACTCCGCAAGGTAGGATATTCACGATGTCTCGCCGAACCCTTCTCACAATTTCCATCGCTGTTCTCATCTGGCTCGCCGGGCCTTGCGCGGCAAAGGCCTGCGCGTGCTCGCAAAATTCGCCGGGCGCATGCCAGGGACTTCAGAAGGGCGACGTAGTGTTCCTCGGCACCGTCACAGAGATCGAAAATGTGACGCCCGCCGCGCCCGCTTCCTCTGCGGACCACGGACCCGCCAGCGCTGCTCCGCCCGCCGGTTCAGCACCAGCTGGAGGTTCCGAAGAAAGCACGGCCGCCCCGCCGCCCGCCACCCCTGTCACCCGCTACCATTTCCATATCGACGACCGCTTCAGCGGCCTGGACGCAACGGAGATCGACGTTTTCTCCGGTGGCGACGATGGCGACTGCGGCTACCGCTTCAAGACAGGCCAGCAATACATCGTTTTCACGCAGCAGGAAGTCGAAGGCAAGCTTTTCGCCACCGTCTGCAACGGCACGCGCCCCTCAAGCGAAGGACGCGCTTTGCTGCCCCAATTGCGAGCCATGCGCAACGGACAGCAGGTTGCCTCGGTTTTCGGCGTGCTGCGCCGCGCCGATCCGCCTTTTCTGGCCCCGTCGGGTGATCCCGACGATCCTCTTCCCAACATCGCCCTCAAGCTGCGCTCACGCGACGACCGCTTCTCCACCAGCAGCGGCCCGGATGGCGTCTACACCTTCTACCATGTGCATGCCGGCGAATACAGCTTCACCGCGAACGTGCCCGCACGAATGGTTTTCACGCAGAAGACGCTTACCGGGGGACTGCCGCCGTTCAGGATTCCCGACGGCGCGTGCTACGAGTACAACGTGGACGCCCTACCCACGGGCCATATTCGCGGCAGCGTGCTCGGGCCGGACGGAAAGCCGCTCAAGCTTGCTTCGGTCGAGCTCTATCGCGCCGGGCAGTATGCGGAAAATCGCCCCGGCCTGTGGGGCTATCAAGGCTCCAAGGGCTATTTCGATTTCGACCACATCGGGCCGGGTGAATACGTAATCGTCTACAATCGCATGAACCGCAAAGATCCCAATTCGCCCTTCCCGCGTTCGTTCTATCCATCCTCAATGGAAACCGGCGGCGAACCGATCGCGCTGAAAGACGGCCAGCAATTGCTCAAGGCCAACATCAAACTTCACGACGGTTATCCCACCCGCCCTCTTCGCGTACGCGTGAAATGGGAACACAGCCGTCCCCCGGGCAACCTAACGGTGATGGCCAAGGCCGATGATGACACCGCCAACCCGGGCGCCCAAAAAATTGCCGACGACCTTTTTGAATTCCCCCTGTTCGCATCCGGAAAATACACAGTGTCGGCTTGGGAAGATCTAGATCCCCAGCGCGCCGCCCCGGGCCGCAGCCCCGACTGCACGATCCCCGCGCGAATCGATGCCGCACCCATTTCCATCGACGCGTCCGATGCCTCGATCAAGGAAGTCACCCTAACGTTCGCCGCCGTAGAGTGCCACAAAGAATAAAAGGAATAAGCCGGCTGGTTGGTTGCCGTCTGCAAGTAAAACAAAAACGCCACCCCGGTTCTGCAAGGGCGGCGTTTTCAAATGTCAGTGGAATTACGAATACGTACGTAGCTTAGCGGAATCGACCCCTGAACCCTCCGTAGTATCCGCGGCCAAAACCGAACCCCAAATACAGCGGACCCGGGTAGAATCCCCATCCCCCGTAAGGATAGAAGTAGGGATCATACGCATAAGGATATCCGTAATAAGGAGGAGGCGGTTGCGGCGGATACGCACCCTCCCTCGCAAATCTCTGCGGCCTCTGCGAATTCACTCCCGCGCTATAATCCGCCTGCCCGACCGGATGAAATGCCACTCTACTCTTTTCGGTTGATATGGTTACCGGCGCCTGCAACTGGAAAGTCAGAAGCGACTCCGGCGCGATCACCGTAGGCTTGCCATGCGTAGTAATCACCCCAAGCCCCGCAATCGCTCCAATTCCAGCTCCGATCGCCGCGCCTTGGCCGCCGGCGGCGATTGCGCCGATTACGGCTCCGGTGCCGGTGGTGGTTCCTACCACGCCTACGTCATGGCCGGTGTCTCTGCCGGCGGAGGATTGCGCTAGCTGCGTTTGGATGGGCAATAGCTGGCCATCCACGAAGGTGAGTTCGCTCAATTGCAGGCCTAGCTGCGTGGTGCCGTGATTTTTTTGCACCATGGTTACGCGTCCCAGCACGCTCTGGCCGCGCTGCGCTACCACCCAGCCGTTGACGACGATTGGTTGTGCTAGCGTGGCGTTAAATCCGTCTCCGGGCAGGTTGCGGCTTGTGGAAATCCACTCATTGGTGCGGACCTGCACGACTGTTCCGGCAGGCAGCGTTAACTCGGACGGCAACGGTTGGTTTGCGGGCGCCGCATTCGGAGGCTGGGTATCTTGCGGAACCGTCATCTGTGGGGCGGGAGCCGGATTGGATTCCTGCGGAACGTCATTGGGCGAGTTTTGCGCTTGCTGTCCCGACGCTACTGGATAACCCGGCAGATTTCCCTGGTTCTGTTGGGCCGAAGCAGGCAACCCCGCAACGCCAAACACGAAAGCGAGAGTGCCGATTCCTGCGACTTTCCATAAGGACCTAATTTTATTGATTTCGTTATATTTCATGATCGCTCCTTTCCCGTGCGGCTGGCAACGCCCGCCGGGCAGGCATAAATGCACTATGAACAAACCCCAGATTCCCTTCTAATGATGACACAATCGTCAAATGAGTTGTCCCAATCGCTTCGCGTGGTTCCTTTCGGGGCACGCATGGGGCAAGGCGTTCGGCCCCGGCCCGCACACGATAAAAAACGTGAAGTGTACGAAACAAGTGCGTTACTCCCCAGACCTTCGTAGGCCTTTCGTACTGGCAAATACCGCAACTTTTCGCGCAACTCTCTATCGAGTGCCGTGTTTAGTGGACTGATTGCGCGGGACCGTTTTAAGTCCTAGAAGGCTTGGGCCCGCAGTTATCATAATTTTTCTTAAATCTAAATTCATCGGGGACAGGTGTGTCTCCCAGGAGAGAAATATGCATTCCAAGCTGATTCGTTTCATTGCGGTGTTAGCCATCGCAGCGGCACCTCTGTTTTCGGTTGGCTGCGGTGGAGGTTCTACTTCCAGCGATTCCGGCTCTAATACACAAACTCCCGCCGTGCAGACCGGCAACGTCAGCATGCTGATCAGCGACTCCGCCGCCGAGGACTGGGCGACCATCGGAGTGAAGATCGAGGCCATTTCCCTGATTCCGCAGGGTGGCGGCACGCCGGTAAACGTCTACACGGCGCCTAATCCAGCGCCCATCATCAACCTGGTTCAATTGGATCAGCTTAGTGAAATTCTAGGGAACCTGACCGTCGCCGACGGCACCTACACCGGGGCTACCCTCACAATCGGCGGCAATCCTGGAGACGTGTTGCTCACCGCATCCGCCGATCCCGAGGCAGGGTTCGCCGGCACCGCGGGCGCCACTGTGCCCTCGAATCAGATCAACATCCAGGGGGCCACGGGCAGCGCCGGAAGCCTCACCGTTCCGGTAACCGTGAACTTCGTTTCTCCGTTAGTGGTAACGGCGAATTCGAATAACGCCCTGGACCTGGAGTTCGACCTGGCGCATCCCGCTTTCATCGTGGGCCATGTGCCGGTGACCAGCGGCGGCACCACTATGTGGGGCGTCAATTTCAACGGTCCGGTGCGGCACCATCCGATTGCCGACCTTACGCGATTGGTTCTTCGGCACGCGTATGGCAGCGTCACAGCCGTTTCTTCGGACAATACCTCCATCACGATCACCCGGGAGTTCCCGACGGAGCCGCCGGTGAATCCCGAAACCGCCGTCGCCAGCACGCAGAGTCTCCAGATACTCGCGGATGCAACCAACGGCACGATTTTTTACGACGTGGACGCCAAGACAAACACGGTGATCCACAACTTCTCCGCGCAAGCGACGTCTCTCGTGGGCAAAAATGTCCGCATCGCGGCGCGCTACCAGTCGAACGGAACGCTGGTCGCCGTGCGGATCTGGGCAAGCAGCACGTTTAACAACGTTTGGGTAAGCCCGGAGGGTCACGTCCTGCACGTCAACACGACCACCGACGTCATTACCGTGCAAAATGAAGCCGGCGTGGGCGTCCGGTTGACCGTGGACTCCAACACACAATTCTTCTTCCGCACTCCCTGGAACGCAACCGCGGACGCCACTCCCATCGCCACCGGGACCGGCTTCCTGACCTCGCACAATTTCGTGCGCGGATTCAAGGTCCATGCCAGCGTCGTCGACCCATTGGCCACGCCGCTCGTAGCGCAAACCATCGATATCGAGATCGCGCGGTTCGATGGCACCATATCCGGCACCACTTCCAGCGGATTCACCTACACCCGCAATTTCCACACCGCCGGCGACAACTATGCGGTAACGCTCGATTACATCTCGAGCAGCACCACGAATGGCAACGATGCCAGCGGAAACCCCATCACCGGCTTCAAGTATTGGAATTTCACTTTTCCGACGGTTCTCACCGACGGCTCCGGAGTGGTGAATAGCTTTATCAACGCCACCAACGGCGCTGTGAACTTTGGCGGAACTGTTGGAATCCTGAACGCCTATGGCGAGACCTACGCCATCTGGAACGATTCGGCCAGCCCGAATGCCTGGGCGGTTCCTGAGGTTGTTCTGATGCCCGTCACCGCGCCCCTTGGAACGGTTGCGTCCGGATACACGGTAGGCACGGGGGGCTTTACGATGACGGTGCTTGGAGGCACGAACGCGGTCACGAACACCCTGAGCACAACGTCAGGTTCTGCCCCGCTGGTGTACCAGGTTGACCGGACCGGCAACATCGTGACGATCAGCTCTGTGGACATCACGACCACCGCGGGCCAGAACACGGTAACGAGCAACGTGGTTCCGGGAACCCTCGTGAAGGTGTTCGGAGTGCCACAGGCGAGCGGCGCAATCAAAACGTACGTCCTGTTCTACTACACGGGCACGAAGC
>CAZRKW010000117.1:0-11927 GCA_964600355.1 uncultured Acidobacteriaceae bacterium | reverse complement strand
AAGGGGACATTTCTATCGAGGACAAAAGGGGACATTATCAGCGAGGCACAACATGCGCGGCCCACAATAGCTTCGCTTCACGCGTTTTCCCGAAGGCTCCCCGCAGGTAGCGCCTGCCTCTTGCTATCGAGCACCTCATACACCTTGCGGGCGAGGTCTCGTGGGGAATAGGGCTTCTGGATCACCGGCAGGCCGCGTTGCTCCACTTGCCGGAGGAGCGAGCTATCCGCGCTGTACCCGGTCGCAAAGATCACGCGAAGGTCGGGCCTCTCAGCGACGATTCTCCCATAGATTTCCGGCCCGCTGATTTTGGGCAGCATGACGTCGAGAAGGGCAAGGTCAATAACATCCCGGAGGCTTTGGAATTCCCGGAGCGCCTGTTCGCCGTCGGCCGCAAGCACCACTCGGTAGCCCAGGCTCGACAGAATCTCGAGAGCAATCTCCCGGAGTCCATCGTGATCCTCCGCCACCAGGATCGTTTCCGTGCCGCCTCGGATGGCGCCGTGGTCATCGGGCGGAGCGTTCGAAACCACCTGCGATGCGCTCACCGGAAAGTAGACACGGAAGGTGCTCCCCACCTGAAGCTCGCTCGTAACTTCCACGAAGCCGTCATGCTGGCGGGCGATCCCGTAAACCGTCGCTAGGCCGAGCCCCGTTCCTTTGCCGAGGTCCTTTGTGGTGAAAAAAGGCTCGAAGATGCGCCCGAGCGTGGCTGCGTCCATGCCGGTTCCCGTGTCCGCCACCGAGAGCATGGCGTATTCCCCGGGATGGGCCAGCGGCCTTTGCGCACACGACTGCTCGTCGAACGTCACATTGGCGGTTTCGATCAGGAGCGAGCCGCCGCCGGGCATGGCATCCCGCGCGTTGATGCAAAGATTCATGATCACTTGCTCCAGCTGCGTCGAGTCCGCCCGCACAACGGCCAGATCGCTGGCCAGAGTGGCTTTGATTTCAATATTGCTTCCGATGACTTTCTCGAGCAGGCTGAGCGTTTCGACGACGGAGTGATTCATATCGATATCGCGCGGCGCGAGGATTTGCCGCCGCGCGAAGGCCAGCAATTGCCGCGTGAGAGCCGCGGCACGCTCCGCCTGCTGGCGCACTTTTTCGAAATGGCGCCGAAGCCGCGACCCCGCTTCCGTTTCGTCTGCGCCGATATCCGCCCAGCCGACGATGGCGCCGATCATGTTGTTGAAGTCGTGCGCTATGCCGCCGGCAAGCTGCCCGATGGCTTCGAATTTCTGTGCCTCGAGCAGTTGCTTCTCCAGAGCGATGCGGTCGGTTATATCCTCCACCATCACTTCGAAGCAGTGATCGCTATATCCCGGCACGCGGGCCCAGCGGGCATTGACGCGCACAGTGATCGCCTTTCCATCCTTGCGCTTCCACGCGACTTTTGATTCCAGCCGGCCATCCTTGCGGTATTTAGAGAGAAGCACGTCGCGATCGGATGGATCTGCATAGAAAGCTTTCGTGTTCGGCACGGCAAGCAAATCGTCCGCGGAGTCGTAGCCAAGGATGTGGACCAGGGCGGGATTTACGAACAGCAGCCTGCCTTCCGTGGTGACCCAGTAGATTCCATACGTGGCGTTATTGACCAGGCCGCGATAGCGCGATTCGCTTTCTCGCAGCGCCGCCTCCGCGCGCTTGCGCTCGGCGATATTCAGGATGCTGCCCCGGACGAGCCTTCTCGCGGGCGAGGGGAGCCCCACGAGGTGAATCTCGCAGGGGATCTCGTCTCCCTGCGAATTGCGATGCACCCATTCAAAGCACGGCGTGCCCCCGCTTAAGGCATCGGAGACATGCTCACTGGCGGACAGCCCCGAGGGTCGCCCGTCTGGCTGGATGGCGGGGCTCAGATCGGCCGGACCGTGCTGCATGAGCTCATCGCGAGTCACGCGAAACAGGCGCAAGGCATTGTCGTTGCAATCCACGAATCTGCCCAGGTCGGCATCGAAGACCACAATCGCTTCCGGAGCATTCTCCACCAGCGTGCGATACCGTTCTTCGCTTTCGCGAAGGGCGGCGACGGCTTTCTTCTCGCCCTCTCGAAGAGACCTTTCTTCTTTCGCCCGATTCAGCGCGATCGGAAGGCGGGCGAGCTGGTGCTTCAACACATAATCGGTTACGCCCATCTTGATGCAGTCGACCGCCAACTCCTCGCCAAGCGTCCCCGAAAGAAGGATTACGGGAACGTCGGGGCACATCTTGTTCACCATCGCGAGCGCGTCGATTCCGGTCCACCCCTTCATACGGAAATCGGACACCACGATATCGAACGTCTTTTCTTCCAGGGCTCTGCTGAAATCTTCCCGAGTCGAGACGCTCACCGCCTGAAAATCCAGCCCGGATTTCTTAAGTCCCTTCAAACACAATTCCAGATCGTCGACATCGTCGTCCACAAACAGCAGACGCAACGGTGGCGCCATTTCGACGGGGCCCCTGGGAATGTTTGCTGGCATCGTTTTCTTCTTACCGCGCAAGATAGGCGGAAGCAGGAGGCTTGCTGTTGATAAGCAGCCAATACATCCCGAGTTGGCGGACCACTTCCTGGAATTCGCTGAAGTTGACGGGCTTCTGGATGTAACTGTTCACTCCGGACCGGTAGCTGCTGACCATGTCTTGTTCCTCTTTGGACGTGGTTAGAACGATCACCGGGATCGCCCGCGTCCGCAAGTCGCGTTTCACTTCTTCCAGCACCTGGAGCCCGTCTATTTTGGGAAGTTTCAGGTCGAGCAGTATCAGGTGGGGAACCTGATGAGACGGACGGCCCGCAAAACTGCCCCGGCAGAACAGAAAGTCCAGGGCCTCCTCGCCGTCTCTGGCCAGTTGGATTTTGTTGGCGAGATTGCTCTTTTGCAGGGCGTGCAGAGTGAGTTCGGCATCCGCGGGATTATCTTCCACCAGCAGAATCTCAATGGCGTCAGTTGCGGACAAGTTTCACCTCCCCATTTGTGCTTGTACCGGCATGGTTCCCTCGCGGGCGAGGCTCGAGTGTGAAGAAAAACGCGGCGCCCTTTCCGGGCGTCGATTCGGCCCATACCTCGCCACCGTGCCGGTGAACGATCCTCTGTACCGTGGCCAAGCCGATCCCCGTGCCGGCAAAGTCCTCCTCCCGGTGAAGCCGCTGAAAGACTCCGAACAGCTTATCGGCATACTTGGGATCGAAGCCCACTCCGTTGTCCCGCACCACGAAGGCTTTTCCCTTTTCGGTATCGCGCGTAGCGACTTCAATGACAGCGGGTTGGCGGTCCTTGGTAAACTTCACGGCGTTCGAGAGAAGATTAACCAGAACTAATTTCACCAGGCCCGGATCGCAGTCTGCCTCAGCAAGAGGCTCAATTTTCCATTCGATTTGGCGTTCGGAAATCTCCGGCGGCAAATCGGCCATGGCCTCCCTGACCAGTTCGTCGAGCCGCACTCTCTGCCGTACCATCTCTTTGCGCCCGATCCTCGCCAGATTCAGCAAGTCGTCGACGAGATGCCCCATATGATTGGCTGCCTGCACCACGCGATCGACGTAACGGCACCCTTCCTGGGAGAGTTCGGCGGCGTGTTCTTCTTTCAGAATGCGGGCGAAGCCGTCGATGTGGCGCAGCGGGGTGCGTAGATCGTGCGACACCGAATAACTGAAGGACTCGAGCTCGCGGTTCACGATGCCAAGTTCGACGAGTTTCTGGCTCAGCTCGGAATTGAGTTTGCGGATTTCCTCGGCCTGTTCGCGAAAACTGGCTTCGCTGATTCGCAGGTTCAGTTCCGCCTCCTTTCGCTCCAGGATTTCTGCCTTAAGCGCCGCGTTGGCCTTGATCCACTGGCTGAAGCTGGGAAGATCGACGGCCTCCGGCATGAGCCTGGCCAGCAATACTGCCGTGGGCACCGACGCCGCCGCAGTCGCGGCCTTTATAACGCCGGCCACCCAGTAATTTCCATGCCACAGATTCCACACCTCCATCAGGTGCGTCGACCCGCACGCCACGATGAATACCCCGAACAGCACGAACATCCAGCTGAAGGGCAGATCGGGCCGCCTGCGGATGAAGAGAACCAGCACCACCGGAATTGCAAAGTAAGCCGCGGCGATCAGCGAGTCGGAGATGACGTGGAGCCACACCAGCCCCGGATTCCACAGATAGCAGTAGCCATGAGGTTCGAAGTTCCCCGAGCTGAAAAGCTGCCGCATGACCTGCGCTACGAAGCCCATGTATTCCCTCATCGGCTGAACACCGATGTTCTTGCCGGTAAAATGCGGCGGTTGGGAAGGAGGGTGCTTCCTGCAATTACGGGGGCGAAGATTCAGAAGAGGTGAAATCGTGAGAAGGAGCTAATTTCGGAAAGGAAAGCCTGATCGTGGTCCAATCAGGAACACTTGAGGAAGACTTTTAAGCGAGTCAGCGGCCGCATCCAATGGCAGGCTGGCTACTGAGCCCCTGCGGACTGCGGCGGATGGCTCGCGAAATACTCTCCGAGCTGCGCGGTCAGCTGGGTCAGCCCGTCATGCACATTCTGATCGAGCGCCTGCACCACATCCGCCACGGCCTTACCGGTCACCGGGGCGTCATGCGAGTAAGAACCGTTCCAGAGCGATGCGCCGGTCTTTGAATCCACCAGCTCCAGCTGAATGGAGAATCGCGCCGCGATTTCCGGCTTGTCCACCTCATCGAGAGCATTCAGGTGCCCGCGTAAGATGTATTCGCCGCGCAGGTTGCTGCTGATCGCCGAGACGGAACGGAATTGTCCCGACGAGCGCAAGGAGGCAATGAGCCCGTCCTGCACCATTTCCGTAGGAGGTTCGGCCCACCGCTGGTACTCATAGGTGCCCAGTTGCACGGGACCGGCGCCGTAGACCAGCCGGTCGTCCCGGTACAAGTGGGAAGACGTAATCCGTGCTACCAGCAGCGTCACCGGATATTTCGACGCAGAATTCGCTCCGGTGGCGCCGCCGGGTTCCGCATCGAGCACATAGTATTTCACCGGCCGCGAAGCGCCGCATCCCGCCGCAATCCCCGCGACAGCGAGAAGAAAGAAGGTGGACCGGATCCGCTGCGCCCACCGCGCTGGTTTCGAATGGGAGGTCGTTTTCATTTCGGGGGCGCCTCTCCGGGGGTTCGCGGCTTGATTCCGGACGCGCGAATCAAAGTGTAAGGCCGCGTCTTGATCGTCTCGGTAAACGCGTTGAGGTTGTCGGTCACGTGGCGCAGGTTGTCGACGATTTCGTCCAGATTTTCCGCGTTCGTGTTCACCGTCTGATTCAGCTGGTCGGTCAGCACGTTCGCCGACGCCAGCAGCTGCCGCAGGCTCGCAATCGCCTGCCGAAGCTCGGGGCGGTCTTCAGCGATGGCCCCATCCAGCTGAGCCAGCGCCTCATTTGCCTGTGTGGACGTCTTGCGGAAATCGTCCAGCAGCGGACTCACCTTGGCGGTCGCGGTGTTCAGATTCGCGACCGTCGCGTGAATCGCCGGACGGTCCTCCTCAAGCATTCCGCGCACGTTGCCCAGGCTCGCCGAGATGTTCTCCCGGTTGCGGTCGCTCAGCAGATCGTTTACGCGCTTGAGCGTGTCCTGCAGCTCCACCGCGCGCGCGTTCAAATTGACCACCAGATTGTTCGCGTTGGGTCCGAGACCGTTGATGACGGCCGCAATGTCGGAAAAGCTGATGAATTCGGTGGTTTTCAGAGTCGCCCCGGCAGCCGCTCGGGGCGCTCCCGCTGTTCCGGGCACGATTCCGAGGTAATTATCGGCCAGCGGACTTGTGTTGGTGATGATGGCGGTGCTGTCGATTTTCACCGGCACGTCTGGCTGCACGGAAAAGTCGATTTCCATGCGCGTGGGGTCTTGCGGGTCGCTTCGCACCGTCTGCACGCGGCCCACGGGAGGCCCGCCCGCATAGCGCACCTGCGTTCCAGGGCCCAGCCCGCCCGCATTCTTGAAGTAAGCCCGATAAGGAATGGCGCCACTGGTGAGCTTTCCGGAGAGCACGAAGACGGTAACGAACAGCAAGCCAGCTGCTACCAGCACAAACAACCCGACCAACGCCAGCTCCCGTCTTTTCATTCGACCGTCCAGCGATTACCACCGGCCTGTGGGACGCGCCGGGCGGATCGCAATAGTGGGCGAGTATAACATGGGCTCCCGCAGAGCACGCCCTGCTGCTGCGATGCCGCAAACGCTTGCATAAACCCAGCTCATTTATGCGGCGGCGGATCTTCTCCGGTGAGCATTTGCAGATAATCGATCTCCCCGGTCAACTCCGGTTCCGGAACGCGGTCCAGGAACTGCCGTACGCGCGGCTGCTGGCTCGAGCGAAGCTCTTCGGGAGTTCCCGCCGCCACGATGTTGCCCTTATCGATCAGGATCATCCGGTCGGCAATCAGAAAGGCGCTGGCAAGTTCGTGCGTCACCACCACGATAGTGATGCGGAAGGCCTTCTTCAGCTTCAGGATCAGCTCGTCGATCCCGGCCGCGATGATGGGATCGAGCCCCGCGGAAGGCTCGTCGAAAAAAAGCATCTCCGGATCCATGGCCATGGCCCGCGCGATGGCCGCCCGCTTCTTCATCCCGCCGCTCAATTGCGCCGGCATGTAGTTCTCGAATCCGGAAAGGCCCACCTGATCGAGCTTCAGCCGCACCATGATTTCGATGGTCGATTCGTCCAGCGGCGTGTGTTCGTTCAAGGGCAGGGCAACGTTTTCTCCCACCGTCATTCCGCCGAACAGGGCGCCGCTCTGAAACGACATGCCGAGTTTTTTCCGCAGCGCATCGCGCTCGGCGTCGGACATGGCCGCGAAATTCTTGTTTCCCATCCAGATTTCGCCGGCGCTCGGTTTCTCCAGCCCCACGAGCGTCCGCAGCAGGGTGCTCTTGCCGGATCCCGATCCCCCCAGGATCACCAGGGTTTCCCCGGCCGGCACATCGAAGCTGATGCTGTGCAGAATCTCGCGCTCGCCGTAATTCACGCGCAGATTCCGCACGGAAATGCCCGGGCCGGAGGGTGTTTCGTCGGAGTCGTCTTTGCGGCGTGCGTCTTTAGCCATATTTTATGAGGGCGCTGTGAAGTAAAAAATCGCCGTAAAAATCAGGTCCACCACGATCACTAGAAAAATCGATTTCACCACCGAGGACGTGGTTGACCGTCCCACTTCTTCCGAACCTAGTCCGGTGGCGAAGCCTTCGTGGCACCCCACCGCGGTGATCACGATCCCGAACATCAGGCTCTTGACCAAGCCGGTCAAGATGTCGCGAAGAACCAGCGCGTCCATCGTGGCGCGGAAATAGCTGCCCCAGGTGAAGCCCGCGCTCATCACACCGAAAAATCCGCCGCCGAGCACCCCCATGAAATCGGCCCAGGTGGTGAGGCACGGCATCATCAGGATCATGGCCAGGAATTTCGGCGCCACCAGAAAATGAACCGGCTCGAGCGCCATGGTCTCGAGCGCGTCGATTTCTTCGTTCACCTTCATGGTGCCGATTTCCGCGGCGAATGCCGACCCTGACCGCCCGATCACCATGATCGCCGTCATCAGCGGCCCGAGTTCGCGGGTGATCACGATGGCCACCGCCGCCGCCACCAGTTGCATGGCGCCTAGCTTGCGCAGTTGGTAGGCGCCCTGGAGGGCCAGAATCGTGCCGACGAAAAATGAGATCAGCGAGACGATCGGCACCGCCTCCACGCCCACCGACATCGCCTGATGCACCGCGCGGCTCAGCCGGAATTTCCGCCCGCGAAACGGGTCGACAAAAATCGATCGCGCCGCGCCTCCGGTGAGCCTGGCAAGGCTCCCCACGTAGGCCAGGCCTTCGATGGTGGCTTCGCCGATATTGTAGGCCAGCGCCATAGTAATCCTGAGCCCGGTGACTTCCTATTACGAGAGATACGCTACGTATCGATGCTTGCTCGAAAGCTTATTTCGGCACCGAGCCATTGCCGTTCAAAGCGTCCGCTTCGTTGTCATAGACCTCAAACACCTTGATCAGCCGGGTCAGCTCCAGAACCTCGCGCGCCGTCTTACTCAAGCCGTAAAGAGCGAAGCCCGACTTCAAGTCCCGCGAAGTTTTCAGCCCCTCCACGAGCGAGGCTACTCCCGCGCTGTCGATGTATTTCACCTTTTCCAGGTTCACGACCACGCGGGGGACGCGCTTCGCCTTCAGCAGGTCCAGCAGTACACGGCGCACTTCCGGAGAGTTATAGAGAGTGATATCTCCGGTGATGTCCACAACTGTGGCATTCCCGGCTTCGCGCGTGGAAATTTCCATGGAGCACCCTTAGAACGGTACCGAACGGCACCACTGTTTTTGACAGAGAATCCGCTGGGATGCAACCGTTTTGGAGCGGCGCGCCCGAATCCCGCAGTTCAGCCTGGCTGAGTAACTCACCACTGCAGAGGGAAGCGCGAACGAACTCCGCGTGTTGCTAGCCCCGATGGTCGGGCGGTATATAGCTGCGCAAATCGTAGCCGGTGTAAACCTGTCGCGGCCGCGCGATCTTCTGCTCCGGGTCGAGCAGCATTTCTTCCCACTGCGCGATCCATCCCGAAGTGCGCGGTATCGCGAAAAGCACCGGAAACATCGTCACCGGGAAGCCCATCGATTGATAAATCAGCCCGGTGTAAAAATCGACGTTGGGGTACAGCTTGCGCGAAACGAAGTATTCGTCTTCGAGCGCGATTCGCTCGCATTCCAGCGCGATATCGATCAGGGGATTCCGCCCCATGATGTCGAAGACCTCATAGGCCATGCGCTTCACAATCTTGGCGCGCGGGTCGTAATTCTTGTACACGCGGTGCCCGAAGCCCATCAGCAGCGTCTCGCCCGCCTTCACCCGCTTGATGTACGCCGGAACGTTGTTCACCGACCCGATATCGAGCAGCATCCGCAGCACCTGCTCGTTGGCGCCGCCGTGCAGCGGGCCGTAGAGCGCCGAAGTGGCCGCGGCCGTCGCGCAATAAGGATCGGCGTGCGAGCTGCCCACGCCGCGCATGGCCGTCGAAGAGCAGTTCTGCTCGTGATCCGCGTGCAGGATGAACAGCACGTCGAGGGTGCGCTCGAGAGTCGGATTCGGGCGGTATTTGAGCTCGCTCGTCCGGAACAGCATATTGAGGAAATTGCCCGTGTAGCTCAGCTCGTTGTCGGGATACACGAAAGGCATGCCAAGGCTGTGCCGGTACGCGAACGCCGCAAGCGTCGGCATCTTGCCGATGAGCCGGTAGGTCTGTTTGCGGCGCGACTCCGCGTTGAAAATATCCTTGGACTCGGGATAGAAGGTCGAAAGCGCCGCCACGGTCGAAATCATCATGCCCATGGGGTGCGCGTCATAGTGAAAGCCATCCAGGAATTTCTTGATGCTTTCGTGAATGAACGTGTGGTGGGTGATGTGGTACGTCCATTCGTCCAGCTGCGACTTCGAAGGGAGCTCGCCGTAGAGGATCAAATACGCCGTCTCGAGATAGGTGCTCTTTTCAGCCAGTTCCTCGATCGAGTAGCCGCGGTAGCGCAGAATCCCCAGGTCGCCGTCGATGTAAGTGATCTTGCTTGTGCACGACGCCGTGTTCGAAAACGACGGATCATAGCTCATCATGCCGAAATCCCCGTCGTGGACCTTGATCTTCCGCAGCTCGATCGGACGGATCGTGTCGTTTTTCACCGGAATTTCGTATTGTTTTCCGGTCCGGTTATCGGTGATCGTAAGCGTGTCGCGGCGGCTTCCGGCCGCCGTTCCGTTCGCAACTGTTTCTGTTTTGGGCGGATTCATTCCTGACCCCTTCGGAGGTTTGTGCTGAAATTTCAGTATACCGAACACGCTAATTTATACCAAGACGCGCCGCCGCGAAATCTTTTTCGCCCCAGCGAACGGTGGCACTGGCATTCGCTTATCCGATAAGATGGCAACACTGCTTCCAGCGCCAATCGCCGCGGAGCCAAGGAGACGCCGAATGCCCTCATTTCCAGGGGTCGATTTCCTCGACTTCGATTCCCTCCTGAGCGACGACGAAAAGCTGGCCCGGCAAACCGCGCGCCAGTTTGTCGATGACGCGATTCTTCCCATCATCGAACAGTGCAATCGCGAGGGTCGGTTTCCGATGAGGCTTGTGCCCGTGATGGCCGAACTGGGCTTTTTCGGCGCCAATCTCAACGGCTACGGCTGCGCGGGCATGTCCAACGTGGAATACGGACTCGTGATGCAGGAAATTGAACGCGGCGATTCCGCGATCCGCAGTTTCGTCTCGGTACAGTCCGCGCTCGTGATGTATCCCATCTACACATTCGGATCGGACGCGCAGAAAGAAAAGTGGCTCCCGCGGATGCAACAGGGCAAAGCCATCGGATGCTTCGGATTGACCGAGCCGCAATTCGGCTCGAACCCTGGAGGCATGCTCACGCGCGCCGTGAAACACGGCTCGGGCTACGTGCTGAACGGCGAAAAGATGTGGATCACCAATGGCTCCATCGCTGACGTAGCCGTGGTTTGGGCAAAATGCGAAGACGACAAGATGCGTGGCTTTCTGGTCGAAAAAGGTACGCCGGGCTTCTCAACCAAGGACATTCACGGGAAATACTCGCTGCGCGCGTCGGTCACTTCGAGCCTGGCGTTCTCGGATTGCAAAATTCCCGCGGAAAATCTTCTGCCAGGAGTCGAGGGACTCAAAGGCCCTCTTTCCTGCCTCAATCAAGCGCGCTATGGCATTGGGTGGGGTGCCATCGGAGCGGCGATGGCGTGCTATCAATCCGCGCTCGACTATGCCAAGCAGCGGAAGCAATTCGAGAATCGCCCTATCGCGTCGCACCAGCTCGTGCAGGAAAAGCTGGTGTGGATGATCACCGAAATCACCAAGGCGCAGTTCCTGATGCTCCAAGTGGGCCGCTTGAAAGATTCAAACCGCGTCCACCCGTCGCACATCTCCATGGCCAAGAAGAACAACGTCTGGATGGCCCGCGAAACGGCACGAATGGCGCGTGAAATTCTCGGCGCCAACGGCGTTGTGGACGATTACCCCGTCATGCGCCACATGGCAAATCTCGAATCCGTCTACACCTACGAAGGCACCGACGACATTCACAAGCTCATCATCGGTGAGCGCATTACCGGAATCGCCGCCTACGTGTAGTATTTACAATCACGTACCGGAAGCCACGCGCCTTTGATCCTCATCCTGAGCGCAAGGAAGTATTCCCTCTTGCCCCGCGGACTAAGAAACCGAGCCCAATTCTCCAGACCTTCTACATTTGCTCCCCGATGGACTTCTCTTCGGATCGCGTGAGAATGGCTATAAGGGAGGAATATTCCATGATTCGCAAACTGAAAAGCGGATATAAAGTCCTGTCGGAGGACGGCAAGAAGAATCTCGGCGGACCCTACAAGACGAAATCCGAGGCCCAGAAGCGCCTGCGCCAGGTGGAATTCTTCAAGCATCGGAAGGGCTAGAGCCGGTTTCGCGGTAATGCGCAGCGGACCGTGCGTGTGTGGAAGGGCGCGGTTTATCGGAGGAAATGGCCCTTTTTCCCGACGGTTCGCTCGTTTCCACAGACCCTCTGAATTCCACAGCAGAATTACCCTAAGAATAATCACAAGACACTTGACGCAATCCAAATTTCTGATATAGTCCATAAAAGTCGGTGGACCTGTGGCATCTGCTATAGTCTTCTGACGTACCGGGTCTGCCTGCTCTTGTAGAGGTGAGATTGGTTACTAGTACCGGGTAGAAACAAATCGAGCTTCGAGTACATCCGTTCGAGGGGTGCGGAAAATGCCCCAAGAAAAGGACGGATTTGCCCGGCGCTCGTTGCCGGGTTTTTTATTTTCCGCGGGTTCGGCTCCAAACTGAATTCGCGCTCCGCCTGGAGCGGAGACGTTTCAACCGGAAACTGATGGTTGAAGCGAACGATCTTTGACAACTGATGGAAGCTGGCATTGCGTTACGCGGATGTCAAGGTTCG
>CAZRKW010000116.1:0-11981 GCA_964600355.1 uncultured Acidobacteriaceae bacterium | reverse complement strand
GAACACCGGCATGGTCATCCTCGAGCTTTCCGGCGAAGCAAGATCCGTGGCGAATTTCCCATCGAGAACTGCAGCAGCTGAGCAAATATCACTGGGGGCAAACTAACCGAAATGATATACAGCAAAAACAAATCTTTAACTTGGTTCGTGAACGGTATCGGATAAGATTCAAGGTTCAAATTGACGAGACAACTTAGCTCCGTAACTGCAGGAAAGTAGAAATGTCGCCGCTGTCGACTTGTCTTCCTTAATCCAACCTCCCGAAGAGTCTGCTTGCCCGAGGCATGGCATAGGCAAATGGCGCGATGATCGCGCACTTTCGTGCAGGATGACCCACGTTCAGATGGAAGTACTTGTCGCGGTAGAATTCGAGCACCTGCTCTACGGCTTCCACTGTCACGAGCATAGGGTTCGGACGCCCCAGATGGCATTCGAAGGGCCCGTCTTAGGTAGACACCTGTGCAAATACCAGCGACGCAGCCTGAGCTGATTGCTGATCCTGATAGATACCGATAATCTACTTGCGGGACATCGGAATTTGTAGTACAGACTCACCCCGAGGACTGTGATGTGTATCACATTCGTGGCTTGCGGTTGGCTTCACAAGAAGTAACGAGTGCTCTGCCGCAAAGAGGGGAGGATTAGATTCCATGGATGATACAGAACATGGTCGAAGAAAATTTCTTCAGAGGTCCATCGGTCTGTCTAGTTTAGCTGCCGTGCGGAGCGTTGGGAGCTCCGTGCACGCCCAGACAGCAGATTCGCCTGCATCGGCTAAAGATCTGGAAGCCTATGGGGAGCGGTCGCGTTTCGTGACCTCCGTGCGGACATCGCCAGATCCCAATCCCTTCGGCCTCACGTTTCATGTGTTCACTCCGCTTCAGGATTCCATGGGAATTATTACTCCGGCTTCCCTGCATTACACGATCGCGCACCGGCCGTACTCCGTTCCGGACATCAATCCGGAGCAGCACCGGCTGATGATTCACGGGATGGTGGACCGTCCGTTGATTCTCAGCATGTCCGATCTAAAACGCTTTCCGTCGGTAACTCGAACTCATTACCTCGAGTGCAATGGAAACAAGCCACAGCCTATCTACAAGACCGTTCAACGAGCCAGTGGACTGACCAGTTGCAGCGAGTGGACAGGAGTACCTTTGTCGCTCCTTCTGAAGCAGGCTGGAGTGCATAACGGAGCGAAGTGGATCATCGCGGAAGGTGCTGAAGACAACAAAGGAGCGATAAGCCTTCCCATGGCAAAGGCCATGGATGATATGTTGGTTGCGTACGGCCAAAATGGTGAGCCGGTGCGCCCTCAGAATGGGTTCCCGCTGCGGCTCTTGGTGCCCGGATTCGAAGGATTGTGCAATGTGAAGTGGCTAAGGCGAATCAAGGTCACGGACCAGTTCTACATGACCTTCAACGAATTTGACCGGTACACGTCGGTGGATCCCCGGATGGCCCAGCTCACCAATTACGAACAGGGGCCAAAGTCGGTAATCACCTGTCCCTCTGGGGAGCAACAATTGCCCGGGTACGGGCACTACCAGATCACCGGTCTGGCCTGGTCCGGTAAGGGTGCGATCCGCAAGGTGGAAGTGTCGACCGACGGCGGGCGAACGTGGAAGGTCGCCGAAATCCAATCCGCAACATATCGCATGGCGCATGTCCGGTTTGGAATGGACTGGAATTGGGGCGGAGAGGAATGCACGCTCATGTCCCGCTGCACGGACGAGCTCGGGCAGGTTCAGCCGACGGTTGAGGAGTTTGCCAGGTTCTGGAACGCGACCGTGAAATTTGTGCTGACTCCATTCCCGGGAGGTATGTCTGGCCATCACAACTACATTCTCCCCTGGAAGGTGGACCGCGATGGGAAAGTGCAACATGGGTTGGTTGGGCTCGCATAGTTCGATCGCTCTCCTCCTGATGATACTGGCCGCGTGCACAGCTGCCCGGGCGCAGGCTCCGGACTACAACCTGGGAAGAGCGCCGACTGAGGACGAGATCAAAGCCTGGGACATCTCCATCCCGCCTGATGGAAAGGGACTGCCCCCCGGCAGCGGCACCGCTGTGGAAGGGGCGAAACTCTATGTCCAGAAGGGGTGCGTGGTATGTCATGGACCGAACGGGACGGGCGGCTTGGCTCCTCATCTTGCGGTAAAGAAGGACGCGGCTGCGGGCCAAGCCGAAAAGGTGATGCCGATCTTCACGCCGTTTGCGACGGTGCTTTGGGATTTCATCAATCGTGCGATGCCTCTCCAGCGGCCCGGAACGCTGAAGCCGGACGAGGTCTATGCCTTGACTGCTTTCCTTCTCTATAAGAACGACGTCATCCAGGAAAATGACGCCATTGACGCTCAGACTCTGCTGAAGGTGAAAATGCCCAATCGCGACGGCTTCATACCGCCGGACATTTCCGCATATAAGCCGAACGTGCCGAGGCCTTTCACGATTACGCCAGAACCCGTACCTGGGAAGAAGTAGACTGAGTGCAGTGGCAGTTCCTCGGATTTCTGAACGCGCGGGCAAGGAGAGCGAGCCATGGACGAGAATACTCAGGGCGACTTGTTCGCCCCCATTTTGCGCAGCGATGCGCTCATGGGACCTTTTCTGTTGACGGCTCGCCTGTTTACCCTTGGCATCTTCATTTTCTACCTTGAGTATGAACTCAAGCTGCCAATGTTGAGCGTTCTTCTATATCTGACTATGGCGATTCAGGCGGCGGGCATTTTTCTGGTGGCTCTCGGTTACAAAGCGAGATTCGGGGCGCTATTTCTAATCGCTGGCGTTGCGGCAAGTCTGCTGTTTCGACCGCACTTCGGGCTGACCGACTATCACGTGACCGGGCAGAATGACCTTGCTTTGGCTGGCGGGCTTTTATTTATGTTTGCCTACGGACCTGGGCCACTGTCGGTCGACAGGTATCGCAGCCGTAGACGGATGACAGCGGCTGAAACGGCCGGCGGTGACCTCCCTTCCGCTCCCTTTCGCAACGCTGTAGCCATGGGGTTGCTACTACTGGCGGGACGCCTGATATCTACCGTCGTTTTCTATGTCGCCGGGACGTTCAAGACGTTGCATACGCCCGTAATGCAGGCGTACATGGTGAAGCATAATGCCAGCGTCCCTATAAACCTGATCTATCTGGCCATCGCGACCCAGCTTGTGGCCCCTACGCTGGTGGCGCTCGGTTATAAAACAAGGTATGGCGCGCTGGCGCTATCCGGATTCTGCATCATCGCAACGGTTTTGTTCCATGCTGATTTTGGCAATCCTTCGGAGGTGGAACAGTTTCTCCTCGACTTCGCCATTGCGGGAGCGTTCTTGTTCATGTTCGCGCAGGGGCCTGGACTATTTTCGTTAGATGCGGGCCGCTTGCGCTCCGGAACGGTTGGCGACAGAGACCTTGCGGTGAAGAAAGCCGATGTGTCGCTAGTTGGATAAAGGGTACGGTGCTAAGGAAGGACTATGCTAAACGAGAGAGTACTTATAGTTGTTGGCGTTACCTTGGGTGTTCTGGCAGTTGTGGCCTTGCGCGCCCAGCCAAGAGCCGCGAAAGAACCCAGTCTAACGGCTTTGGACTACGCTGAAATTCAACAGTTGAACAGCCACTATGCTCAGGCCCTGGACACTTGCGCAGATAAGGGCAACGAGTTTGCAGATCTATTCGCGCCCGATGGGTACTACGTGCAGGCGGACGGCAAGAAGGTGGGAGGGCGCACGAACCTCGCGGCTATGGCGGGAGGGCCGACTTGCGCGCCTCCAAAGGGCCCTCTGTATCTCCATCATATCTTCGTAAACGCGATGATCGAACTCTCGCCGGAAGGGGCGATTGGCAAGTCCTATTTCCTGGGCGTCAATCTTGGCGAGAATGGGAAGCCGGGGCAGATCGAGCGCGGGGCCAAGGTATACGACGTCTATACAAAGACGGCCGCGGGGTGGCGATATAAGTCACGTGCTTTTGTGCAGGATGTGGAACGGATTCCGGTATCTGAACTGTCCAAGCACCCCCAGTCGCGCTAGCTTGCAGTCCAGAGGGAGTTTGTTTTCGTCACATGGAGACCTTGCTGGCTTTTGACCTAGTAAATACGTTTGATTGCATGGCAGTAAAGATTCGTGCTAAAAGTCGCCGGTAGCGGGGTAACTGACTTCTAGGGGAGAATCGCAATGGAAGCAAATTCTGAACGCGATTTGTTTGCCCCCATTTTGAGCAGCGAGGCGCTCATGGGCCCTTTTTTGTTGACCGGGCGCCTATTCATGACCGGGATCTTCGTCTTCTATATTTGCAGCGAAATCGCCCGAATCCAGCCGAGTGCGGTTCTTTACTTCGCGATTGCGGTACAGCTGGCGGGCATCGTCCTGATTGCGCTTGGTTACAAAACGCGGCTTGCGGCGCTCATTTTGTCCGGTGGCATTTTGGCAACTCTCCTATTTCGATCGAGCTCCGGCTTAACAACCGGCTTCGAAGTAACCATGCTGAAGGATCTGGCGATCGCCGCGGGATTTCTGTTCGTGTTTGCCTATGGCCCGGGTCCACTCTCCGTGGATGCGCATCAAAGCGGCGGCAATGGGAAGGCCGTGGCGCACGATTCCGATCATTCTTTGTTTAATCCCATCCTGCGAAATAACCTGGTTATGTGTCCGCTGCTACTCGGCGGGCGCATATTGGCAAGTGTGGTGTTCTTTGTTTACGGCAGCCATAAGTTCCTCGATACTCCTGGAACGCGCATGTACATGGAGAATCACAACGCTCATGTGCCGACAAATCTTGTGTACCTGGCGATCGTAACGCAGCTCGTCTTTCCTCTTCTTGTGTTGCTCGGTTATAAGACACGCTACGGGGCGCTGGCGCTTTCGGGATTCTGTTTGATCGCAACGTCACTGTTTCATTCTGACTTTAGCAACCATTCCGAGGTGGAGCAGTTTGTGCTCGACTTCGCGATAGCCGGCGGGTTCTTTTTTATGTTTGCGCATGGCCCGGGTTTGCTTTCCCTGGATGCCTGGCGTGGCCATGCGAACGTGGGTGTGGAGCCGAAACTGGCATCCGTGAAACATGACGTTTCTCCGGCTCGGTGAAAGGAGCCCTTATGACCACTAGAGACCATGGCCGAAGGCAATTTATTAGAAGCGGTATCGCTCTGACCGGTTTAGCTGCGGGAGCGGGGATCGGAACCGCGAGTGCCCAGACGGCGGACTCGGCTGCATCCGCAAAGGACCTGGAAGCCTACGGCGAGCGGTCGCGTTTTGTAACTTCGGTGCGTTTGTTTCCGCCGCCATTCAACCCTAATCCATTTGGCCTGACCGAGCATCTTTATACCCCGCTGCAGGATTCGATCGGGATAATCACGCCGGCATCGCTGCACTACACGATGGGGCACGCGCCCTTCTATGTTCCGGACATTAACCCGGAGCAGCACCGGCTGATGATTCACGGGATGGTAGACCGTCCGCTGCTCTTGAGCCTGGCTGAGTTGAAGCGCTTCCCGTCCGTGACTCGAGTCCACTACCTCGAGTGCAATGGAAACAAGCCCATGCCGCAATTCAAGACTGTTCAGCGAGCGAGCGGCCTGACCAGCTGCAGCGAATGGACCGGAGTGCCGCTATCGCTGCTGCTCAAGCAGGCCGGCGTGCATAACGCGGCGAAATGGATCATTGCAGAAGGGACGGAAGACAACAAAGGCACGATGAGCCTTCCGATGTCAAAGGCCATGGATGACATGCTGGTGGCCTACGGCCAGAATGGGGAGCCGGTGCGGCCGCAGAACGGCTTTCCGCTGCGACTGCTGGTCCCGGGATTCGAAGGCTTGTGTAACGTGAAGTGGCTGAGGCGAATCAAGGTGGTGGACGAGTTCTATATGACCTACAACGAATTTGGGCGGTACACTTCGGTGGACCCCAAATCCGTGAAGCCGCTGCCTTTTATTCAGGGACCGAAATCGGTGATCACCTTCCCTTCAGGAGAGCAGCAATTGCCAGAGCGCGGACACTACCAGATTAGCGGCCTGGCCTGGTCGGGGGGAGGGGCAATTCGCAAGGTGGAAGTGTCTGTAAACGGCGGCCGCACCTGGAAAACCGCCGAGATTCAATCGCCGATCTATCGCATGGCGCATACGCGGTTTGGCATGGACTGGAACTGGGATGGGGAAGAGTGCGTGCTCATGTCGCGGTGCACGGACGACCTGGGCCAAGTACAGCCGACGGCTGCCGAGTTTGCGAGGTTCTTCAATGAAACTACGGAGAACTTGTTCGCACATCCCGGGGTTATGACGGGGCATAACAATTTCATCCAGCCCTGGAAGGTTGACCGCGACGGGAAGGTTCAGAATGGTCTGGTCTAGTCTCCGTGGTTGGCCGCTGCACAGCCAATAGAGCTGAGCCTGACGCCGTGTTCGCTTCCGGAAGGGCCGGAGGTCCACGACACACATCCAATTACCTCAGAGTCCCGAGCAAAGCTTTGGCTAGGGTCTTAAGCAGCGCATGCGAATCCAGTGTGGCCGCGCTTGGTTTGCTGCTTGGGTTGTCCTGGGTGCTAACAGGCTGCCACGATTCTTCCAAACACTACCTACTGCAAGGGCAGGTATTGGGAAAAAGCGACTCCCTGCACCAGCTCACCGTGACGCACGGCGCCATTCCAGGCTTCATGGCAGCGATGACCATGCCTTATGCCGTTAAAGATCCCCGAGGATTTCAGGAGGTCCAACAGGGTGATCTGATCACGGCAGATCTCGTTGTGGCTGGAGCGAATGATTACTGGCTCGAGCACCTGAGTGTCAAGAGCCAAGTCGGACGCGGATCGGTCTCTTCGGTACCTGCGCATGTACTTATGCCGGGTGAACGAGTTCCGGATGTGAGCCTCACGAACCAGGACGGGAAAACCATTCGCCTGACCGACTTTCGAGGCAAAGCTGTTCTAATCACATTTATCTATACGCGCTGCCCTTTCCCGACTTTTTGCCCCCTTGTGAGCAGTAAGTTTGCGGCGATTCACAAGGCAATGGCGAAAATACCGCCGGAATATGAGGCGACGCACCTCATGAGCATCAGCCTGGATCCCGCTTATGACACTCCGCCGATCATGCGAGCGTATGGCCTCAATTATCTTGCCAATGACCCGAAAGGATTTGAACACTGGGACTTCGTCGCGACTACTCTGGATGATCTGAACACGGTTGCGACGGCGTTCGGGCTCGAATACTTCCCGCAAGCCAACTTGGTACCTCACTCGATGAATACGATCCTGTTGGCGACCGATGGGACGGTCTCCCGATATTGGCCGGGAACCGAATGGAATACATCGGAAGTGATCTCAGCGCTGCGACAAGCAATTGGCGTCAAGGGCGAGCGTTGAAACTTCCACCCGCCGCAGCTGTGGGCTTGCTGGCTTCGGTCTGCCTCATATCCTGTTCGCGGACCGGCGTGACGAACGAGCAGAGTGCCGACGCGCAGCAAAGGGGTCAGGCTGCCTATGTTCTGTGGTGCGCTTCGTGCCACGAGGCGGGCGACCTGCATCTCGTGAAGGATCCGCCAAACTTACGGGGTGTATTCCTCAGGAAGACGCTCCCGAGCGGCGCCCCGGCCACAGATAAGCAGGTGCAAGAGACAATTTCGGAGGGGATAGGGATAATGCCTCCGTTCAAACAGGAGTTAACCGAACAAGAGATCGGTGACCTGGTGGCGTTTCTTCATGAACTCAAAGCTGGCCAAGGGGCGGCAGATGAAATCCGGTCCCATTGGAAGCATCTCAGCCACAAGTTCATTGAAATGGTGGCGGCGATGCCCGAAGACAAATATGCCTTTAGGCCAACGAAGAAAAGCAGCACTTTCCGGGAATTGGTGCTGCAGGCAATTGCAGATAATTTTGCGAATATGGGTTACGTTGCCGGCAAGAGCTGCGACGAATCGAAACAACTCGCAGCCCAATACAAGAACGTTACCACCCGGGCAGAAACCCTGGATGCATTGGAGGACAGCTACGACTATGGCGAGATGGTTCTGGAGGGCCTCACGGACCAGAACGCTATCGATACCGTTACGGCGATGTGCGGCGAGCGCACGACGCGGCTCGATGCCGCTTTGCGAGCCTTCGACGATGTCATGGAGCATTACGGAAATTTGAGCATGTACTTGAGATTGAATGGTCTCGTGCCTCCTGATGCTGAGGACGAGGAGGACCGGGATTGAGGCGATGCTTCCGTTCACGGATGCCAGGAGCTCTATAAGTTGATATTGTGGCTGATTTGGCCCTGGTCTATACTCCCGGCCTATGCGACGGCGTGAGTTCTTAGTGTTTTCAGCAACCAGCGTCGGCGGGCTTCTGGTCTATTCTCTGGACCGTCAGCTCACCCGTGTTTCGGCACAAACTAAATCTCCGTCGACTACCATTCGCGTTCCGCTTCGCTTCTTCACGCAGTCCGAGGCGCTCATTGTCGCAGCGGCTGGCGCAAGAATTTTTCCAAGCGATGAGTCGGGACCTGGCGCAAACGAAGCGGGAGTGGTGATCTATATCGACCGCCAGCTCGCAGGCTCTTGGGGACGCGACCGCCATCGCTACACGCAGCCTCCTTTTGAAGAAGACGCCGGCGCCGAATTCGGCTACCAGGGGAAAGCTACGCCGCGGGAAATCTATCGCGAGGGGCTGAAGGGTCTAGCGGGTTTTGATAGCCTAGCGGCGTCCGAGCAGGACGAGAGGCTTCGGCAAATCGAAACTACCCGCTTTTTCGCTCTGCTCCGCGCCAACACCCTCGAAGGAATGTTCTCCGATCCGATCCATGGCGGAAACGCGGATATGGTTGGCTGGCAGCTGATCGGATTTCCGGGACCGCAAATGAGCTGGTCGGCCGATGTCGACAAACACTTCGGCGAAGCGTTTCGTCCCGCACCCATGAGCCTGAGCCAGGTACTGCCTGGCAGGAAGCTCCATCCGAGCGAAGACGAAGACCTGAAATCATGAAGACATTACGCGCTGTAGATGCAGTGATTGTGGGCGGCGGGTGGGCGGGCCTGCTGATGGCCAAGGAACTTGGCGCGCGCACGCAGCTTTCGGTTGTCGTTCTCGAGCGCGGCGAGCCGCATACGCCAGGCGCGGCGGACTATGCCGCCGGAATGGACGAACTCGACTACGTTACCCGTTCCCGCCTGATGCAGGATTACTCGCGGGAGACAGTCACTTTGCGCCACGCACCCGGCGATCGCGCGATTCCCATCCGCCAACTGGGATCGTTCCTGCCGGGAACTGGCGTCGGCGGAGCGGGCGAACATTGGGGTGCGTTATTCCCGCGCTACGTGCCGGACCTCTTCGAACTCCGCACAAAAACGATTGAAAGATACGGCGCGGAAAAACTGCCCGCGGATCACTCCATTCAGGACTGGGGGATCACCTGGGAAGAAATCGAGCCGTACTACGCGAAAGCCGAACAACTCGTTGGTGTGTCCGGCCAGACGGGCAATCTGAACGGTAAGAAGATCGAGGGCGGGAATATCTTCGAAGGCCCGCGCAGCACTGACTATCCGATGGCGCCGCTGAAGATCGCTTCCCTACCGGCCCTGTTCCGAGATGCGGCGAAATCCCTCGGCTACCATCCTTATCCGAATGCCGCCGCGGTAAACAGCAAGGCTTATAAGAATTCTGACGGGCTGTCGCGCCCTGGATGTTTCTATTGCGGCTTTTGCGACCACTACGGCTGCATGATCGCCGCAAAATCACAGCCCTCGAACACCCTGCTACCGATCGTGGCCAAACAAAAGGGCGTTACGATACGCACCAACACCAGCGTCCGCCGCATCATTGCGGATTCGGAAAAAACGAACGCGAAGGTTCGCGGCGTTTCGTACATCGACTCTTCGGGCGAAGAGGTTTTTCAGCCAGCCGACATCGTCTTCGTAGCGACCTGGACCTTCAACAACACGCGCCTGCTGTTACTGTCAAATCTCGGGGAGCCTTACGACCCAGCCACAGGCAAGGGCACGCTCGGCAAGAATCTAACGCATCAGATTCAGTTCGGCGTGCAGGCGTTCTTCGATAAGCCTCTCAACCGCTTCATGGGCGCGGGTGGCGTGGGCGTTCGCATGAGTGACTTTGATGGCGATGCATTCGACCATTCTCAACTACCGTTCCTGCGAGGGGGCATTTTCTACGCAACATCAACCGGCGCGCAGCCGATTGCCAGTTTCGGGGTGGTGCCGCGCGCAGTGAAGTCCCACTGGGGATCGGAGTGGAAAAAGGCCGCAATTGAGTGCTACGACCGGACCGGGACCGTCACTTTCGCGGGGGAGCACATCGCTTACAAATCCAACTTCATGGGTCTGGATCCGACCTACAAGGACCATCTAGGCGACCCATTGCTGTGTCTCACGCTCGACTGGAACAACAACGAACGGAAAATGGCGGAGTTTGCAGCTCCCAAGGCGGTCGAGTTGGTTAAGGCGATGGGCGGGAAGGATGTTATTCCGTTTTCGGGTTACGGCCGCTACGACGCAACGCGCTACCAGTCCACGCATGTGCAAGGTGGCACGATCATGTCGGCATCACCGGAAACGGGCGTACTCAATCCGTACTCGCAGCACTGGCAGTATTCAAACCTCTTCGTGCTCGGGGCTTCGGCCTTTCCGCAGCAAGGCGCCGCCAATCCCACCCCAACAATACTTGCCTTAACGCTGCGCACCGCAGACGCGATTGTCGACCGCTATATCAAGAGTCCCGGTTCCGTTCTATAGAAGCTTTTTGGAATGGCGCTCACCGGACAAATGGGCGCCGTTGTTTACGCCCTCCCTACCAGCGCAACAGTACAATTTGGCACAAAACTCGCGGGCGGTGAGCCTTCATCAGGGATTTCCTAGCTGAAATTCCCAATCTTAAGACCATACTCTTCTTGATTTGTAGAAGACTATCTCGCTGGTTTCCGGATCATGAATCACATTGTCTATCTTGCGCTCCCGCGCATCGATAGCGATCGGATCATCCAACGAGCAATCATAAAATGGGCGAATCCCTCTCCCGGCATACTCGAGAGTCCGGAAAACATACCTGAAAAATGAACCGGTATATCGATATCGACGGATACATCTCTCAAGGTGCTCACTAATCTCATCATCGTGGCCCCTCCAACGAGACATATAAGAATAGCTGTCGAGCCACCCATCGATCGCATAACGAACGAGCCCGACCACCTCGGCTTTAGCTAACAAATTTCCCGCCTGGGCGACGCGTACGAGGGCAACAGCGACCTTGTCCCTTATTTGCAAATCCATGGCGTCGGCTGGAGCGACAAAAACATAAAGCTTGCTGTGATATTTATTCAAGATTCGGCTAATTTCCTCCCTGTCTCTGTACGGTTTGGAGTTTCTCTTTCGTCGCGGCGCCCAGAGTCGTTGATACTTTGGCTCAAGAGCATAGGTTATTGCGTCCCAGTCGATACCGCCGACTTCGGAGCGAATGTGTTTGCGGATGAAGCTGTAACACCCCGGAGCGCGTTTGAGAATCCACACACTGCTAAAAGTCTTCGGGCAGTTGTGAAGAAGCAGTCTATTGAGTGCCGCGGTAGCTCTTTGCAGGTGATCCATTTCACCTGTGGGAGTCGCTGATCCGTCAAGGTCCTAACTGACGATCGGAAGCGACGCGTCAGATTACTCCATGACATGTGGACGGAACAATTCCATTCTTAGGATTTTTTACGGCGAGCTGGCACGTCTCGTCTCAGGGCGGAATTCGCCGGCTCTTGAGCGGGCGCGTTTCCGACTCCGTACATCGTTGGTTCAAATCAAGCCATCCGCAGTCACGAGATCTTCCTCTCCGGGATGTCTCGTCTCTGCGCCCGCGTCACAAACCAAGATCAGTTAACACGGGATGGGAATCTGGGCGGCGGCCAAGCGGCCAATGATACTTGCGCTCTGATTGAGTAATCGGCAAATCGTTTATGCTTGCTAAACGTAACCTCATGAAACCATCTGTATTGAATTCCCAGTTTTCATTGCCATAGGACCGA
>CAZRKW010000115.1:0-11998 GCA_964600355.1 uncultured Acidobacteriaceae bacterium | reverse complement strand
CGCCCGACGAAATCGGAATCGTGTTGCCTTCGATCTTGGTGGCCCAGCCCGCCATATAACGGAACAGATCGGCCGCGAGCGGCACGTCCGCTACGCGCGCTACCTTCAGCGGCTTGCCGTTGTCGAGCGATTCCAACTGCGCGAACTCTTCCAGGTGCTGCTCGATCAGGTCCGCGATTTTCCAGATCAGGCGCCCGCGCCCGGAAGGGCTCATCTTGCTCCACGGGCCGGTTTCAAAGGCCGCGCGCGCCGCTCTTACGGCGCGGTCGATATCCTCGCGATCGCCTTCGGCAACCTGCGAAAGCGTTTCGCCGGTGGCGGGATTGTACGTGGGGAAGGTCTTGCCGGAAGCGGCTTCCACCCACCTGCCGTTGATGAGCATTTTTTGCTTTCTTGCTATGAAGCGCGAAACATTCTGATCGAGCACCGGTGTCGATACTGTCGTCGCCATATCGTCCTCCTCTTCGTCTCACTCAGGAATTTGTTTGCCAGGTCGACGCGAGAACCACTGTGACGCAGCGGCCCGCGACACGTCCCGGGGCGCCTGGATGCACCAGGGGGCTAACCAGCGAAATCGAAGCTACTCCCCCGCGAGGCAGAATTCAAGCGGACGATTTTCGGCGCGGGATGTCTGAGGAAAATCTAATTGGAATCGGATTTGGAAGAATTGGAGGTCGCGGAAGATGACGCGCGGCGAACCCAGATGCGCTGCGTGGCGGGTTTCCCGATGTGGACCCGGGAACCGTGCCGGCCGGCCACCGTTATGGACATGGTTTCGTCGTATTCGCGCTGGTGTACCCGCAGCCGGGCAGCCGGACGGATCTGCAGGTGATCGAGAAATTCGAGAAACTTGGGGTCCTTCTCGTAAACGCGGAGGACCTCGTAGGAATGCCCCACTTCGGCTTCCGACAGGCGCACGGCGCCGTAATCGCGCCGCAGCCGGGACATCCCGCCCACCAGCGGCACGCCGTGCGGGCAGCGGCTCTCGCGCCCGAAACGCTTCAAGAGCAAATCGGCAACCTCGGGCGAGATGCCGTGCTCCAGGCTCTCGGCTTCTTCATGCGCGCGCGACCATTCGAGGCCGATCACGTCGGTGAGCAATTTTTCCGCGAGCCGGTGGCGCAGTACCAGATGCTGCGCGATGCCTTTCCCCTTGGCGGAAAGCTCGATCTGGCCGCCGCGCCGGACGCGCAGGTAGCCGCTGCCGGCCATGCGCTTCAGCGCTGCGGTGACGGCGGGCGGAGTTACGCCCAGGTCTTCCGCGAGGCGCGCGCTGATCGGCACCTGCTCCTCCTGGACAATCTCCCAGATGGCCTTCAGATAGTCTTCCTGAGAAACGCTCGTTTTTTCGCGGCGCATATGACCCGGGTTACGGAAAGCTCGAACTACGAATACTATGATGCGCTACGGAAGGACGCTAGAACTTTCGGTAGTGGGTCAGTTTGCGCTAATCCGACTTACCAGCCAAGTGGAATTACTTCCGGTTTGCCCGTCAGTCTCCCTTTCCTGAAGATGGCCCCGAGTGCCGAACTTCAACCTTCACGAGCGGGGTCCCGCAACCGCTGAGCGCTTTACCAATACCAGCGAGAACGGCAGTGCGAAAAGCGTCCGTCTCGGCGATCCGATACGTTGAGCGCGTAGAGGATTCGTGCGGCGCCAGCGCCAGTTCTTGAACAACCGCCGGATGGAACTCCGAAACGGTGTTTGAACCCTTGTTGATCCTCAGGAGTTTGCCGTTCGGTCGCAGGTTGATGGTCATACTGCGTCCGCCGAAAACCAACTTAACCTTGTTGCGGAATTCGCGCTCAATGAACTCGATCAGGAGGCGCGCCTCGGGCGAAGACGAAGACAGGAAATCTCCTCGGGAGACCCGGTTTGCGTGACCCTCCCCTGGTCTTACGCTCTGCACGGTCAATCCGCCGGCTCTTGCGCATGAGAGGGATTCAATCCGCTTCAGTTCGGTCCCGAACTCGAGCCAGAGCCTCTCTTCCCACGACTTCGGCAAAAACGTCAGCGAAGGTTTCTCGCCGCCCCTGCACGACAGCACGACCACGCGGAGGCCACCGCATTGGGACGTGGAAATCCACTCTCGCACCCGCTGGATCAGCCGCTCGGCTTCCCAATGGTTCTCATTATAGAACTCGAGAGCATATCCAAGAGGCAGACCCGCATGGTTGATTTCCCGCGCCAGTTTTGTTATGTCCGCCGGGGCCGGACCCTCGTGCTCGGCGGCAGCGTCTACGTCACCGAGAAGGACTGAGGCGTACTTGTTGCGCCCGCATTCGAATGTCATGAGAGGGCGGGGTGCCGCCGAATCGAGCTCCTCCGGGTCGACGACGCCGATATCGAAGCGGCCTCGTGAAGGACCATTCCCCGTATGGCGGTACTTAAGAACCGTGTACGATTCGGCCTGTGCCAGTAGCGTTCCACCTCCATCCGGGCGTGTATGGGTTCCTTCGTTGGGAAGCCCCGTCATGAGGCGATGATAGAGATAGTCGCGGATGCCTGTGTCGCCGTGAAAACCTGGCCTGAAGCGGACGAATGCTTCATTCGTTTGGATAATGCTGGCCTCAGCGATATGGACTACCATTTCGCGGTTCAGCTTCATTGGTTGGCTCGATCTTATCTTTAATCGCGGGCTGGAAGCAAAATAGCGCGCCGATCTAACGACTTGCTAGCCGGGTGAAGCGCAGCGGCGTCCAGCTTTTGGTTCCGGAGCTCGCGGCAGTCGTGGTTAACGCGGCGGTCTCAATAGGTCGACGCAACACCAGCTCGAAATCCACTTACGAGAGCCTAGAACGCTAAAGTTGTTCGCGAGCGTTAAGTCAAACAAGGACACTACCCTGCATAGGTCTAATGAATACAAGCCCGGCAGAGCGGTTCTCTATGGGGAAGCATCGTCTAATCAACCGATTGGAGAGTGTTGCATCGACCGTCTGAGCTGGCAGCGGTAACTGGAAACTGACCGACTACCGAACTTTCCGGGCAATTGCAACGAACGTGATGGGTTCGGGAGGAAAGTGTGTCAATTGATTTCGTGCGAGCGGCGGCGTGCGACGTCCAGAAAGTGCTGGTGGACGGTGTTATCGGAGGTAAGCTCGGGATGGAACGTGGACGCGAGAACGCGGCCTTGCTCCACGAGCACTGGGTGCCCAGCATCCTCCGCCAGAACTTCCACGCCCGGGCCGATGGATTCGATAATCGGGGCGCGGATGAACACCATTTCGAGCGGCTCTTTGTGAAGCTTTGTCGGCCCGCTGTGGACGTCGCTTGCTAGCTGGCGGCCGTACCCGTTCCGCAGCACGGATATATCGATGAGCCCGAGCGATGCTTGCGCGGGCCCGTGTACGTCGCGTGCGAGCAGGATTGCGCCGGCGCACGTACCGAAAAAAGCGCCTCCGTTGGCGGCAAACTGCTTCAGCCCGTCGAAGAGGCCTTCTTCGGTCATCACCTTGATGTGCGTGGAACTCTCGCCGCCCGGCAGAATGATGCCGGAAAGTCCGGCAAGGTCCGCCGGCTTGCGAACGTATGTATGCGCAACGCCGAGCCGTTCGAGAACGCCGGCGTGCGCTTGGTAATCGCCCTGAATCGCCACAATGCCGATCTTCATTTTGTTTCCGTTATTGTGCATTCGCTTCGCTGACGGCGGGCTTTACCAGCCGCGCGTCTGAAGAAGGTCTTTTTCTTCGAGCTGGCGAACGTCGAGGCCTTTCATCGCGTCGCCGAGCTCTTCGGAGGCTTCGAGAACGGCTTTCGCGTCCCGGAAGTGCGTGGTCGCCTTTACGATGGCGCGCGCGCGCTGCGCCGGATCGCTGGACTTGAAAATGCCGGAGCCGACGAACACCGCCTCCGCGCCGAGCTGCATCACCAGGGCGGCATCCGCGGGAGTGGCAATTCCGCCGGCGGAAAAATTCGGCACGGGCAGCTTGCCATTCTTTGCTACCCATGCGACCAGCTCGAAAGGCGAGCCAAGTTCCTTGGCTTCGTGTACGAGCTCTTCCTCGCCAAGCGTGGTGAGGCGCTTCATTTGGCTTACGATTGCGCGAATGTGGCGCACCGCTTCCACAATGTTGCCGGAGCCGGCTTCGCCCTTGGTGCGGATCATGGCCGCGCCTTCGGCGACACGGCGCAGGGCTTCTCCCAGGTTGCGGGCTCCGCATACGAAGGGAACCTTGAAGCCGTGCTTCCAGACGTGATGCTCTTCATCGGCCGGAGTGAGCACTTCGCTTTCGTCGATGTAGTCGACCTCGAGGGCTTCGAGCACCTGCGCTTCGGCGAAATGCCCGATGCGCACCTTGGCCATCACGGGAATCGACACCGTGTCCATAATTTCGCGGATGATGCGCGGGGCGGCCATGCGCGCCACGCCGCCTTCCTTGCGAATGTCGGACGGGACGCGCTCGAGCGCCATCACGGCGCAGGCGCCGGCCTCTTCGGCGATGCGGGCTTGCTCGGCGGTGGTTACGTCCATGATCACGCCGCCCTTGAGCATCTCCGCCAGGCCTACCTTGACGCGCCACAGATTGTTGTTCATCAGGTCCATTGCTTGCTCCTTGGAAATCGCTGCTGCTGAATGCTGAAAGTGTCAGGACTGCTGCGGCTTGCTCCCGGGCTCTCGACCAGAGCCGTTGCCATCCGTGCTGCCATCCGTCTTACCATACCCTTTACCATACCCCCTACCATAGTAGGCGCTCGGGTCGATCTCGACGAATCTGCCCTTGCCGCGCGCCAGCACTGCGCCGGAAGCGCTTCGTATTTCGCCCGCGTGAAACAGGTTGCGGCCCTGCTTTTCGACTTCCCAGCCTTCCACTACCAGGTCTTCGTCCACCGGAACCGGCCGCAAATACTCGATCTGAAGCTCGGCTGTGACCGTTCGAATGTCGCGGAACCGCCCTACCTTGCCCATCACTTCGTCTAGAAGCGTGGCAATGATGCCGCCGTGGACGAATCCCGGGCCGCCCTGGTACTCCGAGCCTACTCGAAACCTGCCGCGAATGCGTCGCGCGGCATCGTCTCTCTCGAACTCCAGGTGCATGCCGCGGGCATTCGCGCCGCCGCAGCCAAAGCAGGCGTTGGCCGGATCGACAGGAAGCTTTGTGCCGGTGTCGGGCATCGGCACTAGACCAGCGCCACGCGGGCTGCCGAGACGCCGTTGGCGCCCCGGTGGCGCTTGCGAAGCTCCTGCTTCAGCGTCTCCGCGAGGGTTTGAATGCCGCGCGCGATCTGCTTTTCGCCGAGGCTCGCGAAGCCCAGGCGCAAGGTATTCGGCTGCGGATGCTGGGAGTAGAAATACCTCCCGGGAATAAAGATCACCCCGCGTTCGCGGGTGTGGATGAGGAATTCCGCGGCGTCAAACCCCGGCGGCAGCGTTACCCAGACGCACATCCCGCCTTCCGTGCGGGTCCATGTGGTTTCTTCCGGCATCTCCTTTTCGAGGCATTCCTCGATGGTTTCAAGGCGGCTGCGGTAGGCCTTCCTCATCTTGGCGACGTGCCGCGCCAGGTATCCCCGGCGGATGAAATCGGCAAACGTGGCCTGCGCGAGCTGGTCGGTGTGCAGATCGGTCGATTGTTTTACGAGGCGCAGGCGCTCGATCACACTTTCATGCGCGATGCACCAGCCGACCCGCAATCCGGGAAACGCGATTTTCGAGAAGCTGTCGATTTGAATCACGCTGCCGGTGCGGTCGAGCGACCTCAGAGACGGAGTCACACTTCCGCGCAGCCGGAGGCGGCTGTAGATCGTGTCCTCGACCACCGGAACCTGGTAGCGGGCGGCAACATCCAGAAGCCGCCGGCGCTCGGCGACGGGCAACGCTGTGCCGGTGGGATTGTGAAAGTCCGGCGTGATGAGAATGAATTTCACGCGGTTTTGCATCAGCACGCCTTCTAGCGCGTCGATGTCCATGCCGGCGGGCGAGTCCGTATTTACACGGACAGGTAATATACGGATTCGGGCGGTCGCCAGCGTCGAAATCGCGCCGGGATAAGCCGGATTCTCGAGCGCCACCGAATCGCCGGGGCGCAGGAAGGTCTTGCAAAGGAGGTCGATGGCCTGCTGGCCGCCGTCGGTGATCAGCAGTTGATTGTCCGCGACGGCGAGGCCCTCGCCTCGCAGCATTTCGATCAGCTGGGTTTTGAGTGGCTCATAGCCGTCGGTGGAACCAAGCTGCAGCACACGGCGGCCTTCCTCGCGCATCACCGAATTGCAGCAGCGGCGGAAATCCTCGACCGGGAACAGCTCAGCTGGCGGGCGGGCAATTGTGAACGCGATCGCGCCGTCCGGAACAACCGGCATGAGCCGGCTCAGGCTATCCTCGCCGCGCTCGTCGGCGAAAAGGGACTCCCAGCGCAACCCGCCTCCGTTGCCATTGCTGCGTGGCGGAGCGGAGAACTGCTTGATTGTGGCGTTGCAGATGAACGTGCCGCGGCCGACGTGGCCCTGGATCAAGCCCTCGGATTCGAGCTCCGCGTAGGCGTTCGCGACGGTCGTCCGGTGAACTCCCAGATGCCCGGCCAGTTCCCGGCTGGCAGGAATACGGTCACCCGTACGTAGTTCTCCGGAGTGCACCAGCGCGCGAAGCTGATCGCGTAGTTGTACGTACAACGGGATATGGCTTTCCGGTTGTAAATGGAGCGGTAGCATTGGCTCGTTCCTACAAGCCAATATACCTTATGAGCGAAGCTTGAAAAGAGCCAATTTGGCTATCGGTGTTTCTACTGAGTGGCGGATTTCTCGCCGAGGCGTCTCATGCGTTCCTGCAATTTCTTGCGCAGCGGAGACGGCGCGTTGGGGTTGAACGCCACGAGGTACCAAAGCGGCTGACTGCGGTCGCGGCTCAGGCGCGTGAGTGTGGCGGCGTCGCTGTTGGGGTGGCGCGCGATGTTCTCGCGGATTGCCGAATACGGGTGATGCGAGAGCTTGTTGAGCGTTTTCGCCGTTACCTTGGGATGCTCGCTGATCAGCCGCAGGAGATAGTAATCTTCCCGGGGCGCCAGCCTGGAGAGCTGGTCGAGCACGTCCGGCTTTACATCGGCGCTGAGCACCGTGCCAATCTTTTCATCCCAATTGGGATTGATGCGGTTGAGCTCCTGCGTTCTGGCGTGGATTAATTGCTCGATGACGCGGCGTTCCTGGTCCAATCGAGCCGCGGGCAGGGCGCTGCGTTCCACCGAATCGAGCACCCGCAGGAGATGCTGCCGCTCGCCGAAGACAATCTGCGACGTCCGCACCGTCTTGCCTTTTGCCGCATTACGCACCAAGTCTGAACGTCTCATATTCCATCACCCCACGGAATTCTTGAGCTGGCAGGGAATCGAGGTCCGCCGCTGGCCTACCGGGCTAAATTATCAGTTGGCGGGGTTGGCAGAGTAAAGGAAAAGCAGGGAAACAAAGGGTTTCGTGTTCCTAAGGGCGCAATAGATGGTTCTAGAACCAGGTGCTATTAGGTCGATGACATCGCGGGTTCTACTGCCTTGACACATGGGTATTTTACCTGCCGCAGCCAAGCCAGTAGGATCAGCCCAAGAACCACCAGCAGCGCGGTGCAGAGCCAGCTTCCTTCGGGTCCTACGGTGCCGCCCGTCAGCCATTGCGGACCTGAAAAGCTCACGTTCATCAGGTGGCCTGTCACCAATTCGCCGCTGTCCGGGACGCCGTAAAAATAGCTCTCGGCCCAATCCCAGGCGGCGTGAAAGCCTATGGCGAACCACAGGTCTCCGGTTCGGCGCAGCATCAGGCAGAAAAGGAGGCCGACGAATCCCGCGTTAAACGCGCCCAGCCAGGTCTCTCCGTGGTTTCCATGGTGGACGTATCCGAAAACGAGCGAGGAAGCCAGGGCGGCGGGCCAGAAGCCGATACCCGTTGTGAGTGTGAATACTACGTAGCCCCGGAATCCGAATTCTTCGAAGAGGGCCACGGCCAGAAAAACGAGGCCCCACAGTATCGCGTATTTCAGGACGGCGCCGCCGTGCAACGCGATCGAATCGACGTGAAACACACCTGTGGCGCGCATTGCGCCCAGCAGCGCCGAGATGCCTGCGAATCCGACCGTCGCGCCCTGCCAGAAGCGCCCGCGGAACGCTTGGTGCCAAGGCAAGCCGTAATCGCCCAGCGTCCGGCGTTCGAACTTCGCCATGATGGCCCCGGCCAGCAGCACCACAGCGAACATGAAGCCCTCGCCGACCAGGACGACTTCGGGAGTCAGGACCTCACCCCGCGCCGGTCGGTGGTGCCGCACGAGCCGTGAAAGCCCGGCCGAAGCTGTAAACAGGGCGAACAGGATTGCGGAAAAAATCAGCAGGCGCCATCCTGCGCGCGGGCCATGCGGGCCGATCAGAATCGTTCGGTAAAAAGGGGTGCGAGGCTCAGCAGATGAAGGCGCAGGGGGATCGGGCGGGAACGCGTTTGGCTCATCCATCGGGAGGCCCCTTGCGACTCCTGGACTTTCATCGTCCGGAAGCCGGCTGCCTCGGGCCGGTTGAGGATAGCACAGGCGATATCCGTAAAATTACTGCTGGCTGGTGAAGCGCTGCGGGGGCTAGCGGCGGGGGCCGGCGGCGGGTTCCTCGACCTGGGCTATTTCGAATTTGTTGCGGCCGTGATTCTTGGCGGCGTAGAGAGCGGCGTCGGCTTTGGCGACCAGATCCTCGAATCGCATCTGCATGCCGGCAGGGAGGGCGGATATGCCGAAGCTTGCCGTGACGCGCGTGGTGCCGGAGCCGAAGGAGAAGGTATAGGACTCGAAGACGCGGCGAACGTGTTCGACGGCGCGCACAACGCCTTCCTGGTCGACGTGGGTAAGGATGATCAGGAACTCCTCGCCGCCGATGCGCGCGCACATGTCGCAGCGGCGTATGTTGTCCGTGAGGATTTCGCCGAACTTCTTGAGCACCACGTCGCCTGCGCTGTGCCCGAAAGTGTCATTGATGGCCTTGAAGTTATCGAGGTCGGCCATGACCGCCCAGAAGGAGAAGCCGTGCCGCATGGCGCCGCTCAGCTGGCGGGTGGCCCAGTCTTCGATGGCGCGGCGATTGGGAATGCCCGTGAGGCCGTCGGTGAGGACAAGCTGTTCGAGCAGGCGGTTCTTGGATTCAATTTCGCGATGAAGGGCAACCGTGCGGCGCCCTACTCCGGCTCGCGCCAGCAACTCCTCGGGGTGGAACGGCTTGGTGAGGTAATCGTCCGCTCCGGCCTGCAGACCGCGCACTACCTGGGCTTTATCGGAAATGCCGGTGAGCAAAATTATGTACGTATAAATACCATGCGACTCCTGGCGGATGCGCTCGCAAAGCTCGACGCCGCTGAAATCGGGCATGAGCCAGTCCGTAATTACCAGGGGAGGATGATAGCGGGCGAAGAAATCGAGGGCTTCGGCGCCGGTTTTGGCAAAAAGGAGTAGGTATTCTTCGCCGGGCAGAGTCAATTCCACCAGCTTGCGGGCCACGGGCGAATCGTCGACTACGAGGACTGTAAATTGTTCGTCATGAGCCATAGTGAGCTGGTATCAAGTATCAAGTATCAGGGCACGGCATAGCCGACAGGGTCGCACAAATATAGGAATAGGTTACCGCAGTAGCTTTGGCGCCCCGAGAGACAAATTCGCGGGTGATTCGAAAGTCGCACTAATCAATATGTGACTTGCGATGTGACTTATGCGAACTCGTGCGATTGCGACGGAATGCCTTCGCGCTTGGCGAATCAGTGGCTTTGCAGGAAGGGATTGTTGGCTCGTTCGAAGCCGATGGTGGTGATTTCGCCATGCCCTGGGTACACGGTCACTTCGTCGGGGAGGGTTAGCAATTTTGCGCGAATCGAGTCGAGAATCTGCGGGTAGGAGCCGCCCCAGAGGTCGGTGCGGCCTATGCTTTCGCGGAAAAGCGTGTCTCCTGAGAGCAGGCGCGCATCGTCGATGGCGTTTGCGGGCGGCGCTTTCAAGCCGGTTTCAGGCAGCGCAATTCCGGGCCTTACGATTAGGCTGATGCTTCCTGGGGTGTGGCCGGGCGTATGCAGAACGCCCGCTGCGAAACTGCCCCAGCGCACCGTGTCGCCTTCCTTGACGAAATCCTCGATGCTGGTTTGCGCTGGGGTAGGTACGCCCAGCCATTGGGCCTGCATGTCCAGATGGCGGTAGAGTTCGAGGTCGGCTTCGTGAATCAGGACGGGGGCGCCGGTGGCGCGGTGGAGCGCGGCGAGTCCTCCTACGTGGTCGATGTGGGTGTGAGTGCTGACGATGGCGCGAATTTTCAGGTCGTGCCGTTTCAGGATGCTGAGTATGCGCTCGATATCGTCTCCGGGGTCGACGACGATTCCTTCGTGCGTAGCCGTGTCGCCGAGAATCGAACAATTGCACTGCAGGAGGCCTACCGGGATTACTTCGTGAATGAGGTTCGAGGCCATCGCGGTCAAAAGTATAGCAGCAGGGAATTCGTCGTTGGGGATTTGTGGGGCGAGATTCGGAGCAAGCAGGGCTTGTGGGCAACTGGCTAGAAGGAAAGAAGAAGGAAAGAAGAAGGAAAAAAGAAGGAAAAGAAGAAGCAGGTCCCTCACCCATCCGCGCTTCGCGCGTATGTGCTCAGGATGACAACGAAAGGCAAAGTCTTAAAGAAGCGAAAGGCTGAAGCGTAAGAGAGATTCTTCGCGCCGGAACGGCGCTCAGAATGACTGCCGCAAGGCGGCAGCAAAAGCAAAAGGGCGCGAGGCATTTGCCGGGGACGCCTCTGCTAAGATGATAAAGGAAGCGCCGTTGGTGCGAGGACAAGGAATCGAATACTCACATGGACATGCCGACCGCAATTATGGAAACGCCGCTGATTGAGCAGCACCGCGCCGCTGGCGCGCAGCTAGCTGAATTTACGGGCTGCGTTTTGCCGGAGACCTTTTCGGATTTCGGCCAGGAGTATCGGGCGGGGAAAGACAGCGTTGCGATCTTCGATACCAACTGGCATGCAATTTTCCGGCTCACGGGGCGCGATCGCGTCCGCTATCTGCATGCGATCACCTCCAACAACATCAAAGATCTGGGCGAAGGGTACGGCGTACTTGCGCTGCTGCTGAATCCGCAAGGGCATATCCTCGCGGAACTCGAAGTGTACGCGCTGAAAGAGAGCCTGCTGGTGCTCTCGCACGCATCGGTGCGGGAACGTACGGCCACTACTTTAAAGAAATACATCCTCGGCTCGCAGGTGACCTTTGAGGATCTGACTTTGCAGCTGGGCAGCGTGGCGGTCGAAGGACCCTACGCGGCATCGATTATTGCGGAGGCAACCGGGCTGGCGCTGACGGGTTTTTCCGATATGGCCACCAAGGACGTCGAAATCGATGCGGTGCCCTCGCACCTGATTCGGCGCTCCCATTTTGGCGGTTTGGGCGCGCAGATCATCGCTCCCCGCGAGCATCTGGGTCTTCTGTGGGGGAGTTTGCGGGGAAGCGCACACGCGCAGCATGGCTTGCCCATCGGCATGAAGGCACTGAATGCGCTGCGCCTGGAGGCGGGCGTGCCGTGGTTCCCGCTCGATTTCAATGACGCGATGATTCCGCACGAAGCCGTGCTGGAAAACACGCACATCAGCTTTACCAAGGGCTGCTACACGGGGCAGGAAATTGTCGAGAGGGTGCGCTCGCGCGGGCATGTGAACCGCAAGCGTGTCGCGCTGAAGTTTTCTACAGCGACGCCTCCCGAACCTGGGACAAAGCTGCGCGCGGGCGGAGCCGACGTCGGTTTCGTGACGAGCTCGGCGTTTTCACCCGCGGCGAACGCAGCTATCGGGATGGGCTATCTCCGGCGTGAGCATAATGCGACAGGGAGTGTGGTGGAATTCGAAGGCGGAGCGGCGGAGGTTAAAGCCGTGGGCACGGTAGCGGCCGGCGCCTAGTTCAGCGGCTTATTGCGACTTAGCTCTTGGAAAAATTCAGCGAGCCTTTGAAGCTGCCGCGCGTCGCGTCAATCTTCTTTTGCAGCTGCAGGATGGAATAGACCAGCGCCTCGGGACGCGGAGGG
>CAZRKW010000114.1:0-12058 GCA_964600355.1 uncultured Acidobacteriaceae bacterium | reverse complement strand
TGCCCTACAGCCTTTAGCCTATTGTTTGCAGGCAGCTGTGGCGTAGAATATCGGCTTGCAAGAGGTTCTATGTTTTCGCCAGGCACCCCAAAACTCCCGGTTCGCGTAAGGAATGGCCGCCATGACCACTCCGTACAGTTTTATAGCGACGACGCTGCGTTCCTCGATGAATTGAGCCGCACGCTGGGCGGCGCTCTGGGGCGGGGGGATTCCGCTATCGTGATCGCCACGCAAGCCCATCGCGAGGGTCTTCGCCGGCGCCTGGAGTCCTTGGGATTCGATACCGATTATCCCAGGCTGAAGCGGCGATATAACGAGTTCGATGCTGCCGAAACCCTTTCTCAATTCATGCTGAACGATTTGCCGGACGCCTCGTTGTTTTCCGAGATCATGGCGCACGTGCTCGTGAAGGCCAGGGTCGCGGCGGAGGGCGAACATCCCGGTGTCGTCGCCTTCGGGGAAATGGTCGCGCTGTTACTGGAGCGGGGCAATGCAACGGCCGCCTTGGCCCTGGAGCGTTTGTGGAACGATTTAGCGCATACCAATTCGTTCTCGCTTCACTGTGCGTATCCGCAGTCCGCATTTCGTAGCGGGTATGAAGACCATTTTCTGAAGATCTGCGGCGAGCACTCCAGCGTGGTCGCCACCGATCACCTGGGCCGGCAGGACACCGCTTACTTCAGCAGCTTGTTTCCGCAGTATCGTCCCTGTTAACGGCCCCCCGCCCCTCGTCGAACCCCGCCGGCCTTGACCCCTCCGGAGGCAGTCGCTATTCTGATAGCTGGAACCCTCTGAAATGCGTGTTTACCTCGATTGCAACGCCACTACACCTGTTGACCCGCTTGTTTTGTCAGCGATGGAGCCCTATTTCACGGCGAATTTCGGCAACGCGGGCTCGATTCATTCGGCCGGGCAGCGGGCGCGCAGCGCGGTAGACGCCGCGCGCGAATCCGTAGCGGCGCTGCTGGGTGCCAAGCCGGGGGAGATTGTCTTCACGAGCGGCGGCACCGAAGCCGATAATCTCGCGATTTTTGGCTTGGCCGGCGCCGTGCAGGATGCCGCATCGAAAAAACATATAATCACCACGGCCATCGAACACCACGCTGTTCTCAATGGCTGTGAGGAGCTCGAACGGCGAGGCGTAGATGTTAGCTACGTCCCGGTGAATCCGTCGGGCGTTGTCGATCCTGAGGACATTCGCCGCGCGTTGCGGCCCGAGACGCTGCTGATCACCGTGATGCACGCCAACAATGAGCTGGGCACGGTGCAGCCTATCGAAGAGATTGGCCGGGTCGCCAGGGAAGCGAATGTTTATTTTCATTGCGACGCGGTTCAGTCCGCCGGCAAGCTGCCGCTCGATGTGGAGTCTCGCGGCGTCGATCTGCTCTCCATTTCCGCCCACAAGATCTATGGCCCCAAGGGCGTAGGCGCGTTGTACGTACGCTCCGGGACGCCGATCGAGCCTCTGTTTCGCGGGGGCCACGCCGAGCGCGACCGCCGTCCGGGCACGGAGAATGTTCCGGGCATCGTCGGTCTGGGGGAGGCCGCGAAGTTGGCGGCTCAGAAAATGGCAGCTGACGCGGGCCGAATTGGGGCCCTTCGGGACCGCTTCGAGGAAGCCGTGTGCAGGCTGGTGCCTTCGGCAAGAGTGAATGGCGACCCCAACCGCCGGGTCTGGAATACCGCGAATCTCACTTTCCCGGCTGCAGGAAGCGAGGCGCTCGTTATTGCGCTCGACCTGCAGGGAATCGAATGCTCCACGGGCGCGGCGTGCTCCTCGGGAGCGGTCGAACCGTCGCACGTGCTGAAAGCGATCGGCCTCTCTGATAGCGACGCGCGTTCCACCGTGCGCTTCAGCCTGGGGCGCTTCACCACTGCCGCTGAAATCGACGAAGCGATTCGCGTGCTGCCGGGTGTTGTCGAGCGCCTGCGCGCCCTTTCGCCTCATTCTGTAACCGAAGTATCCGCGCAGTGATAATCCAGGTAAAATGGTAGTTCGGGTAAAATTCTGAAAGTCCCCATGTCTCCCATTACTGAACTCGAACGCTCGCGCGAAGCCGTTGCTCCGCCTGCCAACGCGGTTGCCGTGGCCATGAGCGGGGGTGTGGATAGTTCCACCGTCGCGGCGATCCTGCACGATCGCGGCCGCGCGATTGTCGGCCTCACCATGCAGCTTTGGAATCAGCGGCGCCTTCCGCAGCTTCAGGGTGACGGGCCGAAGCAGCATCGCTGCTGCTCGATTGACGATGTTTACGACGCGCGCCGCGTCGCCGAGCATCTGGGCATTCCCTACTACGTGATCAATTTCGAGCGCGAGTTCGAGCAGTCCGTCGTGCGACCATTCGTCGACGACTACCTGCAAGGCCGCACCCCGATCCCCTGCACGCTTTGCAACAATCACGTAAAGTTCGACCAACTCCTGGCAACCGCCCGGCAGATTGGAGCGGAGCGCATCGCCACGGGACACTACGCGCGCGTGCGCCACAACACGGCCACCGGACGCTACGAACTGCTGCGCGCCGTCGACGAAAGCAAGGATCAGTCGTACTTTCTATTTGGATTGAAGCAGGAGCAGCTTGCCCGCACCGATTTTCCGCTGGGCGAGTTGACCAAGCAGGAAGTGCGCGACATCGCCCGCAGCCTCGCCGTGCCGGTGGCGGAGAAGCCCGAGAGCCAGGAAATTTGCTTCGTGCCCACGGGAAATTACGTGAAGTTTATCGAAGGCTACCTGGAAGAGCAGGGAAGCTCCCTGCCGCAGGGCGAGGGCGAGATTGTCTCGACGTCCGGCGCGATTCTCGGGCGCCACACCGGTCTGCATCAATTCACGGTAGGGCAGCGGCGCGGACTGGGAATCGCGGCCGGCCAGCCGATGTACGTGGTGGCGTTAGACCGGGTGAAGAACCATCTCGTTGTCGGCGAAGACCGCGAACTTCGCCGCAGCATCTGCCAAGTCCGCGAAATCAACTGGATTCCCTATGCTGTTCCGGACGGCGCCTTGGAAGCCGCGGTCCGCATTCGTAACCGCCACGAGCCGGCGATGGCCGAAATCGCGCCCACCGGCGCTTCCACAGCGCGGGTGACGTTCTACGAGCCCCAGCGCGCCATCACTCCAGGTCAAGCTGCCGTTTTTTATTCAGGAGACCAGGTTCTGGGCGGCGGTTGGATCGCTTCAATCGAAGACTCCCAGACGCCTTAGCCATTCGCAGCCGTCCCGACAGAGCGAAGCGACGAGGTTCTCTCTTCCGCTGGACCTGCAAGGCAAGCCACAATTCTGAATTCGGGGACGCTTCGGTGGGACTACGTCAGATAAAAAGCTCTTCGTCCTGGGGAACGCCATCGGAACCCGCGCCTCGGCGGCCGCGGATCACATCCAATCCAACCTTGATGCCTTTCAGCAGCGCTGACACCTGATTCACTGGCGTAATGACGCTCTTCCGAACCTTTTCGCCAGTCTCTTCGATCACTTCGAGCGTGCCGGTGAGTATCTGATCGGCATGAATCACCTGCAGCCGCAGCCGCTCGATCGCGTCGGTGAGCACGCGGTCCACTTTTTGCGCCTCGCCGCGAGCCAGGTGTGTAATTTCGGAGGCGTCGCCCATGATGCTTCGGATGCGCTCTTCGGAATCGTCCAGGATGCGGCTGGTAGTCGCGAGAATCGGATTGATCTTGGACTGTAAATCGGCGGCAATTCGCTGAAAATTCTCAATCGTGGGACGGAGTATCAGCAGCGTGGAGGCAATGATAACCGTCTGAATCACGATGGCTATCGCCGCAACGGCAATGAACAGCTCGACCCACACTGGCATGAGGAACCCTCGCCGCTTCTAGGAAATCTTCGCTTCCTTCTTGTACGTTTCCTTCCCGGCTTCCACCGCGGAAGAAAAGGCGTCTTTCTGGCGCGACATCACTTCTCTGCTGCGCTCGAGCAGGTCCTCGGCGCGCTCCCGAAGTTCGCGCGCTTTCTTCTGCGCGTAGTCGCGGCCCTCGTCCGCCTTGCTGGAGAGGTAATCGCGCGTTTCTTCGCCCGATTTGGGCGCAAACAGAATACCGATCAGAGAACCGATTCCCAGACCAACCAGAAAGTAGCTCACCTTGGACCCTACATTGTCGCCCATCGCGGCACCTCCGATTTCGACACTAGCATAAGCCGCCAGAGGCAGGCAAGTACGGTAAGCCCAGTAATATCAGTTGGGCGTTCTAACGGCTGTAACAAAAGCGTAGTAGGCTGTTCGGTGCCATGACGGATTCACCTGCGCTAGAAAAGGTCGTCCTCGACCAGGTATCCAAGGGGAAGTGGCAAAGCGCAATTGACGGCCTCCGCGAGGCGGGGCCGTCCCTCGCCGCCGAGTTCACTCTCAGAATGCCCTACGACCAGCAACGCGCCATTTTCCGCAAACTGCCCGTCGATTTCGCCGCCGAGTTGGTCGTGCATTTCCCTTACTACCACGCCTACGTGCTTCTGCACTCTCGCCCGTCCCGGGAACTGAGCGCCATCGTCGATGCGATGAAGCCCGCCGATCGCGACCACTTTTTGGACGATCTGCCGGAGGAAGCCTGGAAATTCCTGATGGACGAGCTTGCGGCGGCAGGAGCTTTACGGGCAAAAGCCGCAGTCGACGAAGCCGCCCCCGCCGGTGAAGAGACTCCGGCAGCCGGCCAGCCTGAGATTCCCGAAGCAAAAGGCGAGCCGATCATTGCCATCAGGCAAGTCGAGAAAAGCTTTCGGCAGCCCGAAGGCAGAATGATTCAGGTAATCGCCCCGACCGATCTGTCTCTGGAAGCGGGCACAATTGCCGCGCTTCTCGGGCCTTCCGGATCGGGCAAGTCCACTCTGTTGCGGATCCTTTCGGGGCTCGCGGAGCCGTCGGCAGGAGAAGTTACGTGGCACGGCAAGCCGATGGCCGAGTGCCGCCCCAACGTCGCCATCGTGTTTCAAAGCTTCGCTCTGTTTCCCTGGCTCACGGTTCTCGAAAACGTGGAGGCGCCCCTCCTCGCTCGCGGCGCCTCACACGTGGAACGCCATCGCCAGGCCCTGCGCGCGCTCGCAACGGTGGGCTTGAAGGGCTTCGAAAATGCGTATCCCAAGGAGCTTTCCGGGGGCATGAAGCAGCGTGTGGGATTCGCCCGCGCACTGGCGGTCGAACCCGAAGTGCTATTCATGGACGAGCCTTTTTCCGCCCTCGACGTGCTCACCGCCGAGAACCTGCGTGGCGAGCTGATGGATTTGTGGCTCGCGAAGAAAATCCCCACGCGCAGCATCTTTATCGTGACGCATAATATCGAAGAAGCGGTCCAGCTCGCGGACCGCGTGATTGTGCTGGGCCGCAATCCCGCAAGGATTCGCGCGGATTTCCGCGTGGCGCTCCCGCAGCCGCGCGACCGCAAGTCTGCCTCGTTCCTGCTCTACGTCGATTACATCTACAAGGTAATGACACAGCCCGAACTCGAGCTAGCTCCGCCCTCCGCCGCGGGCGTTGCCGCGAAAGCCCGCGCGCAGATGCTTCCCCATGCGCGGCCGGGAGGCATTACCGGCCTCGTCGAACTCCTGATGGATCGCGGCGGCACGGAAGACATGTATCACGTCGCCGACGATCTTCATCTCGAGGTGGACGACCTTCTTCCCATCATCGAAGCCACCACCCTCCTTGGTTTCGCCAAGGCCCGCGAAGGCGACGTCGAAATTACTCCGCAGGGCAAGGCGTTCGCGGAGGCCGATATCGACAACAAGAAAAATCTCTTCCGCGAGGCGGCCCTCGCCCACGCCGATCTGCTCCAGCAGATGCGCAAAACCCTCGAAAGCAAATCCGACGGCAGCATGCCTCTGCAATTCTTCCACGATCTGCTCGACGAGCACTTCTCCGAGGCCGACACCGAGAAGCAGATCGAGACCGCGCTCAACTGGGGACGCTACGGTGAGATTTTCACCTACGATCCGGAAACCGACCGCTTGCATTTGCATCGCGCCGGCACGCCTGAAAATGCCTCCGAAGCCCAGGCGCTGCACTGATGCCGCGGCGCCGCGAAAAGTTTTCGATCCATATCCCTTCGTGGGGCATTCACCCTGCGGGAGCGGCCTCGTTTCTGCAGGATCTTCCGATCATGCTGGCGGGTTTGGCGCTTTTCTACGCCTTGCTTGCCCTCACCCACCAGTGGATGGCGCCCGTGACCGGCCAGACCGAAATCAGCCTGTCGCCGCGTGTCTTGCCCAAATACGCGATGTTTTCCGTGCTGCGCATTGCGCTGGCCTACACGCTCAGCCTCGTCTTCGCCGTGGTCTACGGCTACGTGGCCGCCTACAACGCCAGGGCGGAGCGCTTCATGATCCCCCTGCTCGACACGCTGCAGTCCATCCCCGTACTGAGCTTCTTGCCAGGAGTGATGATTTCGATGGTCGCCCTTTTCCCGACGCGTCAGTTGGGAATCGAACTTGGTTCGATTCTGCTCATATTCACCGGCCAGGTCTGGAACATGGCGTTCAGTTTCTATTCCTCGCTGAAAGCGATCCCCCGCGAGATGCATGAGGCGGCGCAGGTCTATCGCTGGAGCTGGTGGCAGAAGTTCTTTCAAATGGAGCTGCCTTACTCCGCAATCGGACTCATATGGAATTCGATGATGTCGGTCGCGGGCGGTTGGTTCTTCCTGATTGCCTGCGAGATGTTCGTGCTGGGGGATCGCGACCTTCGCCTGCCCGGGCTCGGCTCTTACCTCCAGACCGCCGCGAACGAAGGCAACACCCGTGCGATTTTCTGGGGGATCGCGGTGATGATTGGCGTCATCGTTCTGATCGACCAGCTGATCTGGCGCCCGGTGATCGCCTGGGCGCAGAAATTCAAATTCGAGCAGGTCGAGTCCACCGACGAAGCGCACTCGCCGGTCCTCGATCTCCTGCGGCGCTCGAAGATTCTGCCGCTGATCGCCGCAGCTTCCATTCGTCCCGCGCGCGAGCGCCTCGATTTGTTCTTCGCGCGCCGCCAGGCCTCCGTCGAAACCGAGCAGCCATCGAGCGGCGCCTCTAAATGGATCGTGCGCGCGATCCTCGCGGGACTATGCTTTGGAATAGCCTACGCCTTCGTTCGCATGACCGTTCTGGTCAGCTCGCTCAGCGGTGCCGAAGTCCGCGGCATTTTCGCCGGAGCCGGTGCCACATTTCTGCGCGTGGAGCTTACCCTCGTGCTCGCCGGCCTCTGGACCATCCCGGCCGGCGTAATGATCGGTCTCAACCCCCGGCTCTCCGCCATTGCCCAGCCGGTGGCGCAAGTCGCCGCGTCGGTACCGGCCACCGCGCTCTTTCCGATCATCCTGCTCATGCTGATTCGCGCGGGCGGCGGATTGGGCATCGGCTCGATCATCCTGCTGCTTCTCGGCACGCAGTGGTACATCCTGTTCAACGTGATCGCGGGCGCCACGGCCATCCCCACCGACCTAAAGGAAGTGTGCAGCCTGTATCGTTTTCCAACCTGGGAGCGCTGGCGCACGCTGCTCTTGCCAGCGATTTTCCCGTACGTGGTCACCGGGTTCGTCACCGCGTCCGGCGGCGCTTGGAATGCCAGCATCGTCGCCGAATATTTCCGGTTCCGCGGTCAGACGTTCACCGTCACCGGCCTCGGCGCCGTCATCAGCCGCGCCACCGACAGCGGCAATTTCGCCATGCTGCTCGGAGCCACGATCGTGATGGCTGCCATGGTCGTCACGTTCAACCGCCTGGTATGGCGCCGCCTCTACCGTCTCGCCTCCACCCGCTTCAGCTTCGAAAACTGACGGCGCAACTTTTTTGTCTCGAAGGACCGGTGTCTTGCCTCGCGCACCAGTGCTAAAATCTGCATCTCAATGCCCACGCCCATCGAACGCCAGGATTCCCGACTGATGCGCGAAATGTTCGGCCGCATCGCGCCCTGCTACGATTTCGTCACCAACATTTTCTCCTACGGTATGGACCGCCGCTGGAAGCGCCTCGGCGTCGAACGGGCCGCGCTCCCGCAGAACGCACTCGTGCTCGACCTGGCGTCCGGCACGGGAGATTTCTCGCATCTGGTGACGCAGCGCCTGCCCGGCGCCTGCGCGATTGGCGTTGATTTAACGGAGGGGATGTTGCAAGTGGCCCGCGAGCGCGGTCTCAACAATGGCGTCTGCGGGGACGCCACCCGCCTGCCGTTCGCCGATCAGTCCTTCGACTGCGTCTTCATCGGCTACGGCCTGCGAAATTTTCCAAGCCTCGAAAGCGCGCTGAAGGAAATCGAAAGGGTTACACGCCCCGGGGGGCTGCTCGTAACGCTGGATTTCTTTTTGCCCGCGAATCGTGTCTTTCGTCGTTTGTATCTCGGCTATCTGTATGCGCAAGGCGCTCTGTGGGGCACGCTTCTCCACGGACGCCCGCGCACCTACACCTACATCCCCGATTCGCTGCAGAACTTCGTCTCGATGGATGAGTTTTCTTCCGCGCTCGACCGCAGAGGCTACGCGCTGGTCGATACCCGCGCCTACATCTTCGGCGGGATCGGCCTGCACTGGGCCGTCAAGCGGTAGCGCCTGCAAAGATGGCTGCGCCAGGCATGATCACGGTGCGCTCGCGCACATCGTAGATGATGTAACTTCCCGGGCAAGCCTGGGAAAGGTGAAGAACGCGCTCCTCGGCCTGCCGAAGCCCTTGAACCCTGTCCACCCAAGCGACGGAGTTCCCGATCGTTTGCCGGTAGATGTTATATGTAGCGTTCATGTCAGACCTGCCAGCCCTTCCGGCGGATCGCCATCGCGCCCAATCCGATAAGCCCGAATATCAGAAGAAGTCCGGAAGCAGGCTCCGTCATGCTGTTCGGGTCGGTGATCGAAGCAATGTAGTCGAGACCAAAGGAGAATCCCGCGCGCTGCGCCACATCGAATTCCAGCGTGTTCGAGCCTGTTTTGAGGTCGGAAGCCGGAATCGTGATTGTTGTTGGCGACACGCAGCCGATGCCGAAGTTCGAGCATGTCGTATACGTGTTTCCAATCGACGATGCCTCGCTCATCAGGTTGACGCCGTTGAGCAGCACCGTCGCGGAGTCGTCGGCCATTACGGTGATCGTTCCGCCCGTCGGAGTGCCGGCGATGTTGAAAGTGTCGAGGAAAGAAACGACTGTGCCGTTCGCTACGGTCACGAAACCCGGCGCCGATGTGTTTCCGGTGTTCGCAAAGGACACCCACGACGAACCCGTGAGCGCCGTCGCCCAGCCGGTGTTGGGGGAGATCGCGAGCGTCGCTCCCATGGAATTGGACTCGCCCGAATCAGCGGACGTGCCCAGGCTCGCCAGCGATATGATCGTATCCGCTTGCGCGGCTGTTACGCCAAAAAAGGAAAGAATGCAGAAGAGACTTGCTGCCACTGCTGTACGCCTTGCGGTCATGGTTGTGGCTCCCTCACGTTGAACACTACTTTGCAGTGTGAAAAGTTAAAATCAGCATGATCCCTATTCTTGATGCCGTGATTCCTGTAGACAGAAAAGGCTCGCGACTGTCCTGGCTGGTTTTGAGTAAAAAGCGTCGCCAGCAGGAACCGTGCACAACGAATTCACCGTCCCTGTGACGACCTTAGGGCTTCCTCAGGGAGGGAGACTGTCTCGAAAGAGACACTCTGCAAAATAAATTCCTGTAACGCCCTGCGGTGCCGGAGAAGCGGAGTTTGGAAGATTGGCGCGGGGATCGCGCGTTCCAAGACGCACTCTGCATGGCGGCCAACGCCGGGCGCGATTCAGGTAAACTATGTAGGAACGCTTTGGTGGAACAGGCACACTACTGCCTGTGTAGCTTGGAGAAAGACACAGTCAGGAGTGGCTGGGCTACTGGCACACCACCCAAAATAGCGAAAGGCCCAGCTCCGCCCCATGAAACTCAAATTGCCCGAAGGCTCCTTTCGCGCCTATCTCTTCGACTGCGACGGCACCATCGCCGACTCCATGCCGCTCCACTTCATCGCCTGGCAAAAGGTGCTCGGAGAATGGAATTGCAAATTTGACGGGGAGAGCTTCTACGCCTGGGGAGGCGTCCCCACAGCGGTAATCGTCGAGATGCTGAATGAGGAGCAGGGACTGCGCATGCCGGTGGAAGCCGTGGCGCGCGAGAAGGAAGAAGCGTTTTTCGATCTGCTGCCGCAGCTCAAGGCGATTCCCGAAGTCCTCGAGCATATCGAGGACCAGCACGGCCGCATCCCGTTCGCCGTTGTGTCCGGTAGCACGAGGGAATCGGTGACGGCCTCGCTGACGTCGCTCAATCTTCTGGACCGCTTCAACACGCTGGTTTGCTCGGAAGATTACAGCAGGGCCAAACCCGATCCCGAAGCCTACCTGCTGGCCGCCGCGCGCCTCAGAGTCCCGCCGAAATCCTGCCTCGTCTTCGAAGACACCAACATGGGCATCCAGGCCGCCACCGCCGCCGGCATGCCCTCGGTAAAGGTCCCCCCGCCCTGGGAGCGCAGGTCCGAAGGTTAATCTGGCTTTCTCCCCCATGCCGTTCGCTTTCGGTTGTCATCCTTGGGAGCGCCATTCTCCTGAATGGCGCTTTTGAACCCTCCAATCGGGAGATTGGCGTTCCCGGGCCATCCTGAGCCCCCTGCGCGCCAAGGGCCTCCTGTGCTTCCTCTGCCTCATCTGCTTCCGTCTTATCCGGGGGATTCGGGCGGATTCGCCTCGGGCGCGCTCACGCCGTGCAGCACGTCGTAGACGCGCTGGGCGCGGTTGCGGGGCAGTTCGGCGGCGAGTTCCTCGACGCTGAGCTGCCGCAGGCGGGCTACGCTGCCGTAGCGACGCAGCAGGCGCACCGCGGTGCGCGCGCCCACGCCGGGAATTTCCGTGAGCGATGTGCGCAGGCGCTGGCTGGAGCGGCGCTGGCGGTGAAATGTCACCGCGAAGCGGTGCGTTTCGTCGCGGATCTGCTGGATCAGGTGCAGCACCGGCGAATGGTGGTCGAGCACGACCGGCTCGTCCTCTCGTCCCAAAATGTAGAGAATCTCTTCTTTTTTCGCGATGCTGGCCATCGGCTGGTTGATGATTTCGAGCTTGTCGAGCGCCTGCGCGGCCGCGTGCAGCTGCCCGATGCCGCCATCGATCAGGATGAGGCTGGGCATCGGCTTGCCATCTTCGAGGACGCGCTTGTAGCGCCGCTCGATGGTCTCGCGCATGCTGGCGAAATCGTCGCGCATCAGCCCGGCGGACTTTTCCGCGCCTTCCGCCATGGCCTCGCCGCGAATGATGAACTTGCGGTAATCCGACTTTTTCATCCGCCCGTCTTCCCACACCACCATGGACGCCACCGTGTCGGATCCCTGGATGTGCGAAATGTCGAAGCACTCGATGCGTTTGGGCGGTTCGGGCAGGCCGAGCGCCGCTTCGAGCGATTCGGCAATCGTCTTCGCGCTGGGACGCAGCACGCGGAAGCGCTGCATGAACGATTGTTTCGCGTTCTTTTCGACCAGCTCGAGAAACGCGTACTTCTGCCCGCGCTGCGGGTGCATGACTTCCACGCGATGCCCGGCCTGTTCGCTAAAGACGTCCTGCAGCAAGTCGCAATCCTCGAAGCCCGTGGGCACGTGGATGTAGCGCGGCAGGTAGGCCGCCTCCAGGTACAACTGCTTCAGCAGGGACGGCAGAAATTCCGCGGGATTGAATTCCTCGAGATCCTCCCAGTAGAAATCGCGCCGGTCGACCACGCGCCCGCCGCGCAGATGGAACAGGTTCACGGCTACCTGCGGCGGCTCGGCGTACCACGCCAGCACGTCGGTGTCGTCGCCCTCGGCCGCGGCGATCTTCTGCCGCTCTTCCATCTCCTCGATGGTGCGCAGCAGATCGCGGTAGCTTCCGGCTTCTTCGTAATGCTGCTCGTCGGACGCGCGCTGCATGCGCTCCTTCAGGCTGCGCGTGAGATCGCTGCGGCGGCCTTCGAGAAAGAGCTTTACGTCGCGCGCGGCTTCGGCGTAGCGCTCGTCGCTTACCAGCGAATCGACGCACGGCCCCAGGCAGCGGTGAATGTAATACTGCAGGCAGGGGCGCGGGTGATTGCGCGTGAGATCGACCGTACACGACGGCACCAGGAA
>CAZRKW010000113.1:0-12072 GCA_964600355.1 uncultured Acidobacteriaceae bacterium | reverse complement strand
CGATTTCCGATGCCGACGCGCTCTGCCCGTTCACCAGCACGATCAGCGGCACTTCGATTCCCTGATTTCCGCGGACCGCATAATACCGGCGCTCCGGGGACGACCGGCCTCGGTGGGAAACCACAATCTCGTTCTTGTCGAGGAACATGTCGGCCATGCCCACGGCCTGGTTCAGAAGGCCGCCGCCATTGTTCCGCAGGTCGATAATCAAACCATCGAGCTTCGAGAAATTTAGCTGCTTGAGGGCTTCCGCCAGATCGCTGTCGGTGGTCTCGTTGAACGTCGACACGCGGACGTACCCGATGCCTGGCTTGACCATCTCCGAAAATTCGACGCCGGGGCGGGGAATCTCATCGCGCACCACTGTCACTTCGATGGGCTTTTCCCAACCCTCGCGGCCCAGCGAAATGTGCACCGTGGTTCCCTTGGCGCCCTTCAGCATATCGGCCACTTGCGTGGTGGTAAGGCCGGTGCAGTTCTTGCCATCCACCTGCAGGATCGTATCGCCGGGGCGGATTCCCGCTTTGGCGGCGGGGGACGCCATGAACGGCGCCAGCACCACCGTCTGATTCTCGCGCGGCGCCACCGTCATGCCGACGCCGTAGTATTTTCCTTCCTGCTCTTCGCGGAACAGCGCGTACTGCTGCGGATCGAAGAAGTTCGAGTGCGGATCGAGCACGTGAAGCATGCCGGGAATCGCGCCATCGTAGATGGACTTGTCCACATCCACTGGATCGGCGTAATTGCGCTCTACAACGGAAAGCACGCGGGTGAAGCTCTTAACGGAGTCTTGCAGGTCATCCGAGCCGGCAGCCGTCGCTCGTACCGACGGCCCGTAGAGGCCGCCCAGCAGCGCCGAGGCTCCCAGCACCAGAACTAAGAGGAACAGTCCACGCCCCGTAGATTTCGATGCTTGCGATGATTGCATGCGACCTCGCTTTTCCTGGGCTTCGCCGGGCTTTTCGGAGTATAGCATAGAGCCCGTTTGACACGCTTCCAGCCCTCTTCTATGATGCAAAAACGGCACGGGAAAGCGTCGCCGTGGCTTCGACATGCTGAGTATCCCCCACCTTATCATCGTGTTTATCGTGGCGTTGGTTGTCTTCGGGCCGGAAAAGTTGCCCGAGCTGGCGCGGAACCTCGGCAAAATCATGGGCGAGTTCAAACGCGCCACAGGCGACCTCCGCTCTACCTTCGAAGGACATCTTCGAGACCTCGAACGCGAGGCCGATCAGCGCCGCCTGCGCAACGAAGTAGCGAGCGCCGCGACTCCGGTGCCCCCCGCCGCGGCCGCGCTTCCTCCGGAATTTGAGTCACCTGTTCCGCCGCTGCCTGGCAGCGTTCCTACCACGCCGCCGCATATTTCCGGTGTTGCTGCCAATGTCGCTGACAATGTTACTGAAAATGTTGCTGGAGCTTCCACGGAAGCTGCAGTGCCTTCTCCTGTGACTGATTCCCCCGAGCATACTGCGGTGACGGACAATCCTTTCGGGGAGAATCGGATCGGCGGGGCGACGGCAGAGCCGCCGCAGCAGGCCCCTTCACTGGAAACGGAACACAATCCCGAGACACTGACCGATGCCGGAATCCATCCAGCCTGAGCGCACCGAGCGCCAGGTCGCCGAGGAGGAAGCCGGCGGTCGCATGTCGTTTTTCGACCACCTGGTCGAACTCCGAAAGCGCATCGTTGCCGCGCTGATTGGCGTCGGCGCGGGCATCATCGTCGGCCTGCTCGTCTCGAAGCGCTTCATCGGCCTGATCGTCGAGCCGATGCAGTCCGCGCTTCGCGCCAATCATCTCGACGACAAGCTTTACTATACGAGTCCCGCCGGCTACATCAGCCTGGTCATCAACCTGGGCGTTTATCTCGGGATCGTGATTGCGATGCCCTGGGTGCTCTACCAGGTATGGCTGTTCGTAGCGCCCGGATTGTACAAGCACGAGCGGCGGGCAGCGGCCGGGTTCATCGTGTCGTCGATGTTCCTCTTCCTGTGCGGTATTGCGTTCGCCTATTTCATCCTGCTGCCGCAAATGCTGCACTTCCTGATCGGCTTTGCCTACGACGGCCCCGTAAAGCCCCTCATCAGCATCAACGAATATTTCAGCCTGATCCTGATCGTGCTGATCGGTCTGGGCCTCATCTTCGAGCTGCCGGTGCTGATTTTCATCCTGTCGATCTTCGGCATCGTCACACCGAAGTTTCTGCTGAAGAATTTTCGCTACGCGATGCTGATCATCACGGTGGCGGCTGCGATCATCACTCCCACCCCGGACGCCACCACCATGCTGATCTTCATGGCGCCGATGATCGTGCTTTATTTTGTCGGCGTTTTCGTGTCCTATGCGGTGGTTCGAAAGAAGCGCGCCAGGGAACTGGCGGAAGGCGGGGTCCACTAACGTGCGGCTTGTTGCAAATCTGCTGCGTATAACCTTCGCGTGCGCCTGTGCAGCTGTACTGATTTCCTGCGGGCACGGCGGAGCAACGGGAGCGAGTTCTGTGCCCGCGATCACGGCCACCGCCAGCGCCGCTGCTCCCGAAGCTGCACCTCAGATTCCGGCGAGCGACAAGGCGCCGCCCGCATCGCAGACCGGCGGCTTCGATGGCGCGCAGGCCTACGACTACGTCGCGAAACTCGTCAGCTTCGGGCCGCATCCTCCCGCAACCGACGCCATCCATCGCACGCAGGATTACATTCGCACGCAGTTGAAGAGCTTCGGCTGCCCCGTCGAGGAAGACGCGTTCCATTCCCAGACGCCCATCGGCGACGTGGAGATGCGCAACCTTGTCGTGAAGATTCCCGGCACCGGCCCGGGAATCATTCTGCTGCTCACGCACTACGACACGGCGCGCAATATCGATAATTTTGTGGGAGCCGACGACGCGGGCTCCTCCACCGGTGTGATGCTCGAAATCGCGCGGCTCCTGTGCAAGGAAAAGCAAGGCTCCAATGCGGTGTGGATTGCTTTCCTCGATGGAGAAGAAGCGCAGGTCACCTGGAGCGCTTCCGACAGCGTCTACGGAAGCCGCGAACTCGCCGCGCGCATGGCCGTCGCGGGAGAGCTGAAGCGCATCCGCGCGCTGATCCTTGCCGACATGGTCGGGCAGTACAACCTGCAGATCCCGCGCGAATCGCAGTCAACAAAGTGGCTGAACGACCTCATCTGGAACACCGCGGCGCGGCTCGGTTACGCAAATGTCTTTGTCTCCCAGGAAGAAGGTGTCGACGACGACCACGGCCCGTTCCTCAGCCGCGGCGTCCCCTCCGCCGACATCATCGAATACGGAGGTTACGTGAAACTAGGCTACTGGCACACATCCAAGGACACGCTCGACAAAGTAAGCCCGCGCAGCATCGCCATCGTAGGACACGTGATCCTCGCCTCTGTGGCCGAGTTGCAGCAGAAATTCCGCTAGTTGCGAGTCGCGAGCGCCCCGAAAGCGCGCAATGAATTGTGTTACATTTCTTCGCGACAAATGCCAACGATCCAAATTAAAAGCTCAGGGGGTTCTTACACCTTCCAGTGTTCTCGCGGTGCCATCACACAGGCTCCCAAGTTGATCAAACGCCTGGGCGACGCAACCGGCGTATTCGTTCTTTCCTCGCCGCGCGTGTGGCGCCACTGGGGCGGCGTGCTCGCCCGGACGCTTCCCGGCGCCAGGCAGCCGATCCTTTTCGACGATAAGGAGTCTTCGAAGCGGCTCGCCGCGGTGGAAGCAATCTCCCGCAATCTCATTCTCGCGGGCGCGGACCGCCACGCGGTGCTGGTTGCGGTCGGCGGAGGCGTGGTCGGCGACGTGGCAGGCTTCGCCGCCTCCAGTTATCTCCGCGGAGTGCGCCTCGTTCATATCCCGACGACGCTCGTCGCCCAGGTGGACAGCGCCATCGGCGGCAAAACGGGCGTGAATCTGCCGGAAGGGAAGAATCTGGTCGGCTCTTTCTACCCGCCGAAGCTCATCCTCGCCGACCCGGACATGCTGGACACCCTTCCTCACCGCGAATTTCGTTCGGGGCTGTACGAGGTGGTGAAATACGGCGTAATCGCGGACGCGGAACTCTTCCGGTTCCTCGAACGCCGCATGAACGCGGTGCTGCGGCGCGATTCCGCCGCGCTCGGCTGGATCATTCCCCGTTGCGCCGCCATCAAGGCTCGCGTTGTTACTAAAGACGAGCGCGAAGGCGGCTTGCGGCAAATCCTGAATTTCGGCCACACCATCGGCCACGCGCTCGAAGCCGTCACGGGTTATAAACGCTTCCTGCATGGCGAAGCGATCGGCTGGGGGATGATTGCGGCGACCCTGATGGCCGTCGCCACCGGCAAGCTGAGCGACGCGGACGCGATTCGCATCATTCGGCTGGTCGCAAGCATCGGCCCGCTGCCCAGCCTCGGAAAAATCAAGGCGTCGGAGTTGCGCCCCATTCTGGCTGGGGACAAAAAGACCCGTGCGGGGCGCGTCCGCTGGGTGCTGCCCCGCCGCATCGGCAAAACGGAATGGGGCATCGACGTTCCGTGGCAAATCGTCTCCCGCGCATTCGCCGAACTACCGGTAATCGCCGCGGACGCCGGACTCTAGAGCGGAACTGAAATTTTTGATCCCGATGCCCGCGCCAAAGCTGGAACCAAAAATCGAGCCCCGCATCAACCCGCGAGTCGAGAAGGTCCCCGGCACACGCCCGGAGGGTGCCCGCGACGAGCGCGAAGCCGCCGCGCGCGTGCGGCAGATGTTCAGCCGCATCGCGCCGCGCTACGATTTTCTCAATCATTTACTCTCGTTCTCGCTCGACCACGTCTGGCGCTGGCGCACCGCGAAGCGGTTCCTCCCGATTCTGGGCCGCGCAGACGCGCGAATCCTCGACATCTGCTGCGGCACTGGCGATCTCGCTTTTGCGCTCGACCGCGCGCGACGCTCCGCGCTCGGCCCGCCGCAAGCAGCGCAGCGCTCACCCGTAGTCGGCAGTGACTTCGTCGAGCCGATGCTCGAACGCGCCCGCGAAAAAGCGGCCAACGGAAGCAGAGCGGCGATCTTCGCCGCGGCCGACGCGCTGAATCTCCCATTCCCAGATGCAAGCTTCGATCTCGTCACCACAGCCTTCGGCTTTCGCAACCTCGCCAATTACGAACACGGCCTGCGGGAAATCGCCCGCGTGCTGAAGCAGGGCGGGGAAGTCGGCATCCTCGAATTCACCGAGCCCGGCAGCGGCCCGCTGGCCGGAATTTTCCGCTTCTACTTTCGCCACATCCTCCCGCGAATCGGCGGAGCCATCTCCGGCAACAGCGAAGCCTACGCGTACCTTCCCGGCTCCGTCGCGAAATTCCCGGCGCCCCGCGAGCTCGCCGCCCTGATGGAGAAAACGGGCTTCGCCGATGTCCGCATCGTCTCGTGGAATTTTGGCAGCGTAATCCTCCACACCGCCCGCCGGGCCGCCTGACAACCGCTGCGCCCTCGTCTCGCGATCTAAAGAATCACTCCCAGCCCGCCGATAGATTAGCGAGACTGCATTCCCTTGCTGGAAGTGCAGCGACCGGATTTTGCCAGGACGACGAGCAGCAATCATGAAAGCAGATGAGCGCCGTCTCACGCCGCGGCACAACCTGAAGATTCCCCTCCGGGTCCAACCTGTGGGCCTGCCCAGGGCTCCGGTACGGCTCGCGGAGTCCACAAATGTGTCCTCTCGGGGCATCTACTTCTCCAGCGACCTTCCGTTCCAGGTCGGTACAGCTCTCGAGGTCACCTTCCGCATGCCCGAGGAAGTCACTGGGGAAGCCCCTCGGGAGTGGATTTGCAAGGGACGCGTGGTGCGCACCGATGCGGAAAACGGGTCATCCGGCAGGACGGGTATCGGCGTAGAAATCCAATCTTACGAGGTCTCCAAGGCTTCCTAACACATCGCTAACATGGACAAGAAAAGCAAAAACCGAGCGCTCATCGTAGACGACGAATCGGAAGCCTGCGAGCTGATCCGCAGCGTCCTCCACGCCCACGGAATGGAGGCGCTGATCCTGACGCGAAGCGCCTCTGCCGCCGCTCATCTCTGGGCGGAAAAATTCAGCATCGTCCTGCTGGACCTGCGCATACCCTCTCCCGATGGGGTCGAACTCACCCGGCGCATCCGCGTTTCGGGCATCAATCAAAAAACCCCCATTGTCATTTTGAGTGACGATGAAGATCCCGCGGCCCTGTCGGAAGGCTTTGAGGCCGGCGCAAACTTCTTCCTGTACAAGCCCATCGATCCGGCGCGCCTGGCAAAACTCATTCTGGTAGCGCAAGGAGTAGTCGAGCACGAGAGGCGGCGTTTCCGGCGCGTTCCGCTTCGCTCCAAGGTCCGGCTCACCTCCGGCCACGACGATGTGGAGGGCGAAACGATCGATGTAAGCCTGAACGGCTTGCTGGTCAGAGCCGACAGCCTCCTGCAGCCCGGAACACGCGCGCAGGTGAGCTTGTTCCTGACGCCCGGAGTCCGGCCGGTCGTCGGGTCGGGCTCGATCATGCGGACGGTCGGCAAGAATCAGATGGGCGTCCAGCTCGATAAGCTTGCCAGTTCCGAGAGCGCCCGCCTGGAGCAGTTTCTCCTGCCGATCGTGCGCCACGAATGGCCCGAAGCTGTCGCCTGCGAATCCTGAACCGTTCTTGTTTTATGCCCCGCGTTTGCGTCCTCGCCTGTGTCCCGATCCGCCCTTCACATCGAAGTGAAATCCCGAATGGCTTATACTGGATACGTTTCATGGGAATGTGCTGAGACCGCGTCCGACTGCGAAGCAGCGCTACGTCCGCACCCAATCGAGAAGAGGAGAGCATGGTCACCGTGACTCGCATCATCGACAGCAAGACAGAAGATCTCCAGGCGCTGCGAAGCCAAATCCGCGCCGAGTACGAAGGCTTTCGGGCGCGCAAGCTCGCGCTGGACATGACCCGCGGCAAGCCTTCCCCCGAGCAGCTTGATCTCGCCAACGCGCTTTTGTCGCTCCCCGGCGAGCGCGACTTTTTCAGCCAGGCCAAAGAGGACGTGCGCAACTATGGCGGCTTGCAGGGATTGGCCGAAGCGCGGGCGCTCTTCGCGCCAATGCTCGGCGCCGCGCCCGACCGCATCGTGATCGGCAACAACGCCAGCCTGGCCATGATGAACGATTGCATCGTGTGGGCGCTGCTCAAAGGAGTCCCCGGTGGAACGGCCCCCTGGTCGCAGACGCCGCAGCCCGCGTTCCTCTGCCCCGTACCCGGCTACGACCGTCATTTCATGATCACCGAGGAGTACGGCTTCCGGCTCATCCCGGTTCCGCTCACCGGCCACGGGCCTGACATGGACAAGGTCGAGGAACTCGCCGCCGACCCCGCCGTGAAAGGCATCTGGTGCATTCCGAAGTACTCGAATCCGACCGGCGAGATCTATTCCCCGGAAACCTCGCAGCGCCTCGCCGCCATGCGAACCGGCGTCCCCGATTTCCGCATCTTCTGGGACAACGCCTATACCGTTCACCATCTCACCGCGCGACGCCACGAGGTCTCCAATATCCTCGAGCTCTGCGAGAAGGCGAACAATCCTGACAGGGCATTCGTCTTTGCCTCCACGTCGAAAGTCACTTTCGCTGGAGCGGGCCTGGCATTCTTCGCTTCGTCCGCCGCCAACGTGCGCTGGTATCTCGGACTGGCGGGAAAACGGACCATCGGTCCCGACAAGGTGAACCAACTCCGGCACGTCCGCTTCCTCAAGAACGAAGACGGGCTGCTGCGTCACATGGACGCGCATCGCGCCTTGATCGCGCCAAAATTCGACGCCACCATCGCCGCCCTGGAAGCACGTCTCGGCGGAACCGGCGTCGCCAAATGGACCAAGCCGGAAGGCGGCTACTTCATCAGCGTCGATGTTGTGGACGACACGGCGCGTAGGGTTGTGGAGCTTGCGAAGGAAGCCGGCGTGGCGATTACCCCTGCCGGAGCCACGTGGCCTCATGGGCGCGATCCCTACGATCGCACCCTGCGCCTGGCCCCTACCTACCCGTCGCTCGGTGACGTGCGCGCGGCATCCGAGGTGGTCGCGCTCTGCATCCTGCTCGCCGCTGTCGAAAAGCAATGCGAGTTACAGGAGAAAAAGGCGGCGCATGACTCGTAAGCCGGCGGCCGGAAATCGCTCCGGTCGCGCGATAACGTTGGGCGCGCGCCGAGAATGCTTTGTTTTTTCTCCCCAGGACGCGGGATAAAATAGGCTCATGGCGTCCGATCCGTCCAAACTGCCCGTTGTCGATCTCCGCAGTGACACCGTCACGCGCCCCACTCCCACCATGCGAAAGGCCATGGCCGAAGCCGAGGTGGGCGACGATGTTTACGGCGAGGATCCGACGATCAATCGCCTGCAGGAGCGCGCCGCGGAGATTTTCGAGCGCGAAGCGGCGCTGTTCGTGCCGTCAGGCTCCATGGGCAACCTGATCGCGATCAAGACTTGGGCGCGGCCGGGCATGGAAGTGATCTGCGAGCAGCGCGCCCACATCTATCAATATGAGATGGCAGCGATGTCCGCGATTGCGGGGTGCCTGCCGTGCACCACGCCGGCCCCGGATGGAATTCTCACATGGGAATTGATCGAGCCGCTGATCCGGCCCAAAATCTACTACCGCTCGCAAACTGGCCTGATCGAACTCGAAAGCACTCACAACATGCACGGCGGCAGCGTTTATCCGCCTGAAGTTTCAGATGAAATCTGCGATCGGGCCCATGCCGCGGGAATTCCCGTCCACCTGGACGGCGCGCGCATCTTCAACGCCGCCACCGCGCTTGGCAGAAGCGTCGCCGAAATTACGCGCAAATTCGATTCCGTAATGTTCTGCCTGTCGAAAGGATTGTGCGCTCCGGTGGGTTCGATGCTGATGGGCTCGCGCGATTTTATCGAGAAGGCGCGCATCGCGCGCAAGATGCTTGGCGGGGGTATGCGGCAGGCGGGCGTGCTTGCGGCGGCGGGTCTGGTTGGTCTCGAAGAGATGCCCAGGCTTCTAGCGTGCGACCACGCGAATGCGCGGAGTCTCGCCATGGGATTGGCGCGCATCAAAGGGATCGCGATCGATTCTCAGAAAGTGATCACCAACATTTTGATCTTTGACGTGCGCGACACAGGCCGCACCGCCGCCGATTTCTGCGCCGGGCTGGCCCAGCGCCAGGTTCTTTGCAACCCCACCGCGAAATTCTCCGTGCGCATGGTTACGCATCACGACGTGAACCGCGAGGGAATCGACCGCGCCCTCGCGGCCGCTACTGAGGTCTGCGCCGCATGAACGCAAGACACTCCAGCGGATCCGTCGCGCAGATTCCTTCCGCCCGCGCCACACCCGCGGAAGCCCGCGAGTTTGTGGAGGCTGCCGAGAACCGGCTGCTCGATCTCTGGACCAAGCTGCAACGCGCCCAGTGGGTGCAGGAAACCTTCATCACTCCGGACACCGAGGAAATGGCGGCCGAAGCGGACGAAGCCGTGAAAGCCGCCACGTCCGAACTCGCCGCGCAGGCGCACCGCTTCGAGGGTCTCAATAATCTCGCCGAAGACGTGGAGCGCAAGCTCCAGCTGATCAAACTTTCGGTCACTATCCCCGCGCCGCGCGATCCCGCTCTCGGCGCCGAGCTCTCGCAAATTGCCGCGTCGCTCCAGAGCGACTGCGGCAGGGCCAAGTGGTGCCCCAACGGCGCTTCCGGCGAATGCCTCTCCCTGAACGACATGGAGAATATCCTTGCCACGAGCCGCGATCCGCGCCAACTGCTGGCCCTGTGGGAAGGCTGGCACGCGCTCGCCCGCCCGATGCGCGCTCGTTACGAGCGCATGGTCGAGCTCGCCAACCAGGGCGCGCGCGAAACAGGCTTTGCCGACGTGGGCGCCATGTGGCGCTCGAACTACGACATGCCCCCCGAGGCGTTCGCCGCGGAAGTGGACCGCTTATGGCAGCAGGTGCGCCCGCTCTATGAATCGCTGCACGCCTACATGCGATGGAATCTCGCCGCCAAGTACGGCGCGTCGATCGTGCGCGAGGATGCGCCGATCCCGGCACACCTGCTGGGCAACATGTGGGCGCAGAGCTGGGGCAACGTGTATCCGCTTGCCGCTCCGAAGAACGCCGACCCTGGCTACGACCTTACCGAAATCCTCAAGACGCGCAACATCGATCCGGTGGGCATGGTGCGGTACGGCGAACGGTTCTTCCTGTCTCTCGGATTCGCGCCGCTCCCGCAAACGTTCTGGGAGCGCTCGATGTTCACGCGTCCGCGCGACCGCGAGGTGGTCTGCCACGCCAGCGCCTGGGACATCGATTACCTTGGCGACCTGCGCATTAAAATGTGCATCGAGCCCACCGCCGAGGATTTCTCCACGATCCACCACGAGCTGGGCCACAGCTTTTACCAGCGCGCTTACGACCATCTCACTCCGCTCTTCCGCAACAGCGCGAACGACGGCTTCCACGAGGCCATCGGCGACACCATCGCCCTCTCCGTCACGCCGGAATACCTCAATCAGATCGGCCTGCTCGAATCCGTGCCGCCGGCCGCCGCGGATATCGGCCTGCTGCTCATCCGCGCTCTCGATAAAGTGGCGTTTCTGCCCTTCGGACTGCTGATCGACAAATGGCGCTGGGGAGTTTTCTCCGGCGCGATTCCTCCGGCGAGCTATAACAAAGCCTGGTGGGACCTGCGTCGCGAATATCAGGGCGTTGAACCGCCCGTCGAGCGCACCGAGGCAGACTTCGATCCCGGCGCGAAATATCACGTAGCGGGGAACGTACCCTATGCCCGCTATTTCCTGGCAGCCGTGCTGCAATTTCAGTTTCACCGGGCGCTGTGCCGCGCCGCCGGATATCGCGGGCCGCTGCATCGCGGCTCGATTTACAACAACAAGGCCGTCGGCGCCGAATTGAACCGCATGCTCGAAATGGGCCAGAGCCGTCCCTGGCCCGAAGCGCTCGAAGCGCTTACCGGAGAGACCGAGATGGATGCCACGGCCATGCTCGAATACTTTGCGCCGCTCAAGACGTGGCTCGACGAGCAGAACACGGGTCATCACGTCGGGTGGTAATACCTGCCGGCGTTTCGCCGAAGAGGAACCGTATTCTGAGAAGATTTCCCGCTTATGCGGTGGCGCTGGCCGCGTGCGTCGCAATGACCGGTTGCAGCAAAGCCCAGCCCACTGAACCCGCCAGCTTCACCCATGTAGCTCAAGGCGCCGCCGTCGATTCGACCATAGCAGGAGTAATCACCGGCGGGGCTTTCCTCGATAGTCCGCCTCCCGCGCCGCAATCCATCGACATGAGCTCGGAACCGGCGTGCGCGAAGGCAAATTCTTCTCCGCCGGACTCACGCGCAGTGGTCACGGGCGAGAACGGCGCCCTGGCAAACGTCGTAGTCTTCGTGAAAAGCGGGCTGGAAAACTACCGCTTCGATCCCCCGAAAGAGGCGGTCGTTCTCGACCAGCAGGGTTGCACGTACGACCCTCGCATCGTGGCGCTGATGGTCAACCAGCCTCTCGAAATTCACAACGACGACGCCACCATCCACAACGTCCACGCGACGCCGAAAGCGAACAGCGAATGGAACAAGGCGCAGCGCGCGGGCAGCCCTCCGTTGCGGGTTTCGTTCCCCACGCCGGAACTGGCCATTCCTTTCATGTGCAACGTCCATCCGTGGATGCGCGCGTTCGTCTTCGTATTCGCGAATCCTTATTACGCAGTCACCACAAAGGCGGGGAAGTTCGAATTGCGGAACCTGCCGCCCGGCACATATACGATCGAGGCCTGGCACGAGAAGTACGGCAAGCAGGATCAGTCCATAAGCATCGGACCGCGCGAATCGAAAACCATCTCCTTCCGGTTCAAATCGGAACTTCAGCCACAAAACTAGCCGGCGATCTCATCTCACCAACACAAGCTTGATTCGGTTCACAGCGATCCGGTCACTTTTTGCTTGCAGTAAAGGCGGGAGTCTCAGTACAGTATGCGTACTTGTAGTACGAGCACGGGTCTACCATACAAGATGTTGGCCCGGCTGTGATACAGGGAGCGAGAGGCAAGGGTTTGACCTGCGTCCTATCGGTTGCCAATCAAAAGGGC
>CAZRKW010000112.1:0-12149 GCA_964600355.1 uncultured Acidobacteriaceae bacterium | reverse complement strand
CCGACGCAGCACATCGAGCGCATCTACGTCCCGCAAAAAACCAAGAAAACCGAATTCATCACCGGCCAGCCCAAAGAAATTGCCGCTAAGCTCATCGAAAAGCTCAAACACGAGGCGCGCGTTCTTTGAAAATCCTCCTCATCACCGAGCAGCGCGAAGGCAAATGGAATAACGTCAGCTTCGAGACGCTCGCCGCCGCCCAGCAAATTGTCCAACAGACCAGCGGCACACTCGCCGCCATCGTAATCGGCAAAGGCGTCGCGCCACTCGCCGATGATCTCGCCGGTTTTCAGCTCGACGAAGTACTGCTCGCCGAACACGATCTGCTCGAAAAGTACACGCCGGACAGTTTCTCGCTAGCCCTTCGCCAGGCAATCGAAGCCGCCAAGCCCGACCTCGTTCTTCTTCCACACACCTACCAGGTGCGCGACTTCGCTCCCAAACTCGCGGCTTCCCTGCAAAAAGGAATGATCGGCGATTGCATCGGCTACCGCTACGAAAACGGCAAGCTGATTTTCGTCCGCCAGATGTTCCAGGGCCGCACCGCGGCGGATGTAGTCTTCACCGGCGACGCCCCGCGGATCGCCTCTTTCCAGGCCGGAGCCTTCCGCGCCGATCTCGCCGCGAAGCGCGCCGGAGGCAAAGCCCCTGTAAGCAAGATGGCGGTAGAACTCAAACCCGAACAGATCCGCACCAAGCCACTCGAGCTTTTCCGCGAAGCCAAACAAGCCGTCGACCTCACACAGGCGGCCATCCTCGTCTCAGTTGGTCGCGGCATCAAAGCGCCCGAAAACATCGCCCTCGCCGAAAAACTCGCCAAACTCATGGGCGGCGAAGTCTCCGCATCGCGCCCCATCTGCGACGAGGGCTGGCTTCCCATGGATCGCCAGATCGGCAGTTCCGGGCAAACCGTGGCGCCCAAGCTCTATCTCGCCCTGGGCATCAGCGGCGCCATCCAGCACGTGGTAGGCATGAAGGCCTCCCGCACCATCGCCGCCATCAACAAGGACGCGAACGCGCCCATCTTCGAAGTCGCCGATTACGGCGTCGTCGGCGACCTCTTCGAAATCGTTCCCGCCCTCATCGAGCAACTCGAAAAGTCTCAATAATTCCTCCGCAACCGAGGCCAGCCGGCCCGGCGCCCTTGCTGCTTCCGAAACATTCACGAAACTCATTCTCAAAGCTGTATCAAACAAATGTATAAACGAAGCTCCCGGCTCGAATGCGTTCCGAGGACCTCGGCTGTTCTTTCGCGATCCATGAATTGGGACAAACTACTCTTCTGGCGTTGGAGATTCTTCGAACGCGGGGCGAAGCACTCGCGCGCGAAGCTCATCATCGAGAAACGCCGATCCGAACGCGTGCCGGCAGCGATGCCCGTCTTCATCTATGGACGCGTGCGCGGCGAGACCTTCTCGGAGTACGCCGAAACCAGCGACATCAGCGCGCAAGGCGGAGCGGTCATCCTCTCCGCCGAGATCGAGCGCTCCCAGCCCATCCTGATCACCAATCTGCGGACCAATGAAGACCTCGCCTGCCGCGTAGCGCGGCTGGCCATAACACAAAAAGGATCGATCCTCGTGGGTTTTGAGTTCCTGCGCCCCTCGCCCCGTTTCTGGTCCATCGATTTCAGTTCCGGCGATTTGCTCTCCGGCCCGCTCCGTTAGTCCCCTTCACCTGCTATGCTGTTGCTTTGTATGGCCGTCGAACGCGAACAACTCGAAGCGGACGTACTCATCATCGGCGGCGGTCCCGCTGGTCTGTCCTGCGCTCTCCATCTGGCCAATCTGATCGAGCAGCACACCAAAGCCGGCAAAGCGCCAGCGCTCTCTGCCGAAAATGTTTACGTCCTCGAAAAGGCCCGCGAGATCGGTGCGCACCAGCTTTCCGGCGCCATCATGGACCCTCGAGCCCTCCGGGAATTGGTTCCCGACTTTGAAAAAACCGCGCCGCTCGATACGCCCGTCACCGGTGACGCCGCCTATTTTTTCACCGAAGCAAATTCGTGGAAGCTCCCCATTACGCCGCCTCCCCTCCAGAATCACGGCAACTATGTGGTGTCGCTCAACAAGCTCGTAAAATGGCTGGGCGGCCTGGTGGAACAAAAGGGCGTGAACGTATTCACGCAATTCGCGGGACAGGAACTGCTCTACGACAAGAACGGCATCGCCGGCGTGCTCACAGGCGATAAGGGCGTCGACAAAAACGGCAAGCCGAAGGACAACTTCACTCCCGGCTACGAACTCCGCGCCAAAGTCACCGTGCTGGCCGAAGGCCCGCGCGGGTCGCTCACCAAAGATCTCGTCAGCCGCTTGAAGCTCGATGGCTTGAACCCGCAGATTTACGGCCTGGGCGTCAAGGAACTCTGGGACGTTCAGCCCGGCCGCATCGACACCGGCTACGTAGCGCACACGCTCGGTTGGCCGCTCAGCACCGATATTTACGGCGGCGGCTGGATCTACGGCCTGCGCGACAATCGCGTCTCGCTCGGCATGGTAGTAGCGCTCGAATACGCCAATCCACTCTTCGATCCCCACGAAGCGTTTCAAAAATTCAAAACGCATCCGTTCGTCCGGCGCATCCTCGAAGGCGGCAAGCTCGTCCGCTATGGTGCGAAGGCGGTTCCCTACGGCGGCTGGTATTCGATGCCGCGCAGCTATGTCGACGGCGGCCTGATCGTCGGCGACTCGGCCAGCCTCCTCAATTCGCAGCGCCTCAAGGGCATCCACACCGCGATCAAAAGCGGCATGCTCGCCGCGGAAACCATCTACGAAGCGCTTTGTGCCGGCGACACGTCCGCGAAAACACTCGCCGCGTATCCGGAGAAAATAGAAAAAAGCTGGCTGAAGCAGGAATTGTGGGCGGTCCGCAATTTCCACCAGGCGTTTCACGGCGGACTGTGGAAAGGTCTCGTCCACGCGGGCCTGCAATTCGTAACCGGCGGCCGCGGCCTAATCGACCCGATGCGCTCAAAGCCCGGCTACCAGGAATACGCCCAATTAAACCGAGACCGTGTGCCCGTCGATCAGGCAACGCGCTTCAAGGGCGACGGAAAGCTCACCTTCGACCGCCTCACCGACGTCTATCACTCCGGCACGCGCCACGACGAAGACCAGCCCTGCCATCTCCACGTCCTAGACCCCAGCATCTGCAGCGACCGCTGCGTTCGCGAGTACGGCAACCCATGCCAGTATTTCTGCCCCGCCGCAGTCTACGAAATCATCACAGAAAAAGACGCGCTCAAACTGAAAATCAATTTCACAAATTGCGTCCACTGCAAAACGTGCGACATCGCAGACCCCTACCAGATCATCAACTGGGTCCCCCCCGAAGGCGGCGGAGGCCCCAACTACGAAGGCATGTGAAATCGCAGCATTCGTGCCATGCTTCGTCTTGCCGTTGCCCTTGGCCTTAGGCAGTCATCCTTGAGCGCAGCGAAGGATCCCTCTTATTTCTGTTTATCCAGATCAGAATCCAACGAGGTGGATCGCGGAAAGAAATACTCCGACAAATCCCGCCATGCAGGGTTCAGGGGCAGAGCCGCCTTCAAGAATGACTGCTTAAAGAATTTGGCGGCCAAACAAGAAGAATCACCCAAACGGCAGCGGGCACCCGAACGGTGGGCGGCTTCAATCCAGGTCGAAATCGCGGAGCGGCTTTTCTATCGGGGCGTCCTTGGCTTTCTTCAGGCCTTCGGAAAATTTGCGCGAGAGGACGTCTTCTTTGGTTCTTTCGGCCTCGATGGAGGCGCGGAATTTTGCTTCGACGGATTCGTCGTGCTCGCGAAGAAGCCGCGCCGTGTCGTCCAGATCGATCGAGGGGGGCCTTACCGGCGCCACGTGGGACAAGACGACGCCCAGCTCCCGATCCACGGTGAGGTTGGCGCGGCAGCAGGGGCACTCGGTTGCGAATGTCTCCGGGAGTTTCTTCGCCATAGGCCTATTCTACGCCAAATTTGTTCTCGGGGAGTACCGCGCGGAGAGTGAGGCGCACCGCAAAGAAAAGGCGCTTCTTTCGAAGCGCCCTTACATTTCTTTACGCTAACCCAGCTGCGTCAATCAGGCCGGAGCAGGTTTTTCGCCCTTGGCCATGCCGGGGATCGGCCGCGGCTCGGGGCGCAACGTCAGTTGCGGCTCCTTCGTGGGGACAGGAGGCGCCGCGGGAGGCGGAGGCGGAATCTTGTCCGGCAGCGGCTTGTTCTCGATCAGGAGCTTCAATTCGACAGCGTCCAGAACTTCGCGATCAAGAAGCCCACGGGCCACGCGCTCGAGGGCGTCGCGATACGTCTCGAGGATGTTCCGCGCGCGGGTGTAGCCGGTGTTGATGATGCTGCGGACTTCGCCATCGATCTTGATAGCCGTGTCTTCGGAATAATCGCGATGCTGCGCGATCTCACGGCCCAGGAAAATCTGCTCTTCCTTCTTGCCGAAGGTGAGCGGACCGAGCGGGCTCATGCCCCATTCGCAGACCATCTGGCGGGCGATTTCGGTGGCGCGTTCGATGTCGTTTCCTGCACCGGTGGTGATGTGGTTGAGGAAAATCTCCTCGGCGGCGCGCCCACCCATCAGAACGGCGAGCTGTGACTCGAGGAATTCCTTGGTGTAGGTGTGCTTGTCGTCGATGGGCAACTGCATGGTGACGCCCAGCGCCATGCCGCGGGGAATGATCGTCACTTTGTGCAGCGGGTCCGCGCCAGGGGTCATCGTTGCAACCAGAGCGTGGCCAGCCTCGTGATAAGCGGTGTTCTTCTTTTCCTCATCAGACAGGATCATGGACCGGCGCTCGACGCCCATGAGGACCTTGTCCTTGGACATCTCGAAATCCGCCATCATTACGACCTTACGGTTCTGGCGGGCAGCCCAGAGAGCGGCTTCGTTCACGAGATTGGCGACATCCGCGCCGGAAAAACCGGGGGTGCCGCGCGCAATCACCGAGAGATCGACATCGTCCGAGACGGGAACCTTGCGGGTGTGGACGCGAAGGATTTCCTCGCGGCCTCGCACGTCAGGACGCGGCACGACCACGCGCCGGTCAAAACGGCCGGGACGCAGAAGCGCCGGATCGAGAACGTCCGGGCGGTTGGTGGCCGCAATCAGGATGACGCCTTCGTTGGACTCGAAGCCGTCCATTTCGACGAGCAGGGCGTTCAAGGTCTGTTCGCGCTCGTCGTGACCGCCGCCCAAGCCTGCGCCGCGGTGGCGGCCAACAGCGTCAATTTCGTCAATGAAGATGATGCAGGGAGCATTCTTTTTGCCCTGCTCGAAAAGGTCGCGGACACGGCTCGCGCCCACGCCGACGAACATTTCGACGAAATCCGAACCGGAAATGGAGAAGAACGGTACGTTCGCTTCGCCGGCAATCGCGCGAGCCAGCAGGGTCTTGCCCGTTCCCGGAGGTCCGACGAGCAGGACGCCCTTGGGAATGCGTCCGCCGAGCTTCTGGAATTTCTGGGGATCCTTTAGGAAGTCGATGATTTCGTACAACTCTTCCTTAGCTTCGTCGATCCCGGCAACGTCCTTAAAAGTGGCTTTCTTCTGCTGCGCGGTGAGCAGACGCGCGCGGGATTTTCCGAAGCTGAGGGCTTTGTTGCCGCCTGCCTGCATCTGCTTCATCATGAAAATCCAGAAGAAAACGAGCAGGATGAGCGGGCCGAAGTTGAAGAGCAGGCTGACCCAGTTGGCGTCCTTCACTTCCTTATAGTTGTAGAGAACGTGCTGATCCTGAAACGCCTTGGTTACGTCGGGAATGGCGGTGTTGGCCAGGGTAACGCCGCGGAACTTGCTGCCGTCGCGGTATTCGCCCTGCAGTTCGGCGCTGTTGGGCGAGAGGTAGATCGTCACATCCTTGACGTTCCCGCTCTGCACCTTCGCGAGGAAATTGGTGTAGCTGGGCTCATCTTCGTGAGCCGTCGGGCCGCCCGTCGAAGCCATCTTCCACAGGACGACGGCCAGCAGGATCATCAAAAGCCAAAATAACACTGTGCGTACGGTAGAGTTCACGTCTTACCTCACCCCTGAATAGATGCAACCCAGCCCGGCAACGATATCTCAGCGATATTTCTTAGATGCAATCGGGAAGCAAGCGTATTCAGATTTTTCCCGGCATCCCGTTTGAAGAGCCCTTGCAAACCCTACCGGCACCCCTCTTCGATTTCGATTCGGAGCCCCGTCTTCGTCCGGTCACCCGCGCAGAAATCTTCTGCCGCAGGCATCCCTCGCGACCAGACAATTCTGCCGCCGCATTCGATCACCGGCCAATGGGCCCGCTCACCTCTGGGAACACGCCTCGCCAGAAACAGTTGCTTCAACTTTCGCGCCTGGCGATGTCCGCGAGGCCTGTACGCGTCCCCGGGCTGCCAGTTACGTAAGGTCAACGTGCTCTTGAGCAGGTCAGCGTCTAGGATGTCTTCCAGATTAGTGTCGCGCTCTGTGGAAGACCAGTCAATCATTTTCAGGAGGAACCGGGCGCCCAGTTCCGGGACGGAAATAGCGGCCATCCCTTCACTCGGAAGGCTTACAACATAGTTATACGCGAGCGGGATGATGCCGGTTTCGGCGCGGCTCCTGGCACACGCTTCGCGGGCTGCCTTCGAAAAGACGAGTTCGCCAAAGATTCGCTCGGCTACCACGCCGCCTGGCAATTCAATCCTGCTTCCGCTGGTGCACGCGCTGGCGAGATGGATCACCTGCTCGACGTGTTCCGCGGTCAAGTCCCTGCAATTTCCGCGCACTCCTTCATATAGACGGCGGATGAGGCGCTCGGTAAGCGCGCGGTAAGGCGCGCCGGATGGCCCTGACGGGTTGGCAGGATCGCTCACGACTGAACCCAGGGGCGAAATCAGGTCGCGGACTTGAACGACGAAGCGGCCACTCTCTTCGCGGACTAGCTTGCCGAAGCGGTCTTCGACCAGCGCGCTCCAGAAGTGCTGCTCTTCCCGGGACAGCCGGGCTAGGTCGCCCAAATGATCGACGATCCGGGGCGAGAAATCGCGTTGAAGCACCGGCAAGAGCTGCGCGCGAATCTGCGCTCGCTGGCGGCTCAGGTCGAAATTGGTGAGGTCTTCGCGCCAGGGCTGGCTGCAGCCGCGCAGATATTGGCGAAGATCTTCGCGGCGGACGGCTAGAAGCGGCCGGACGATCGGTCCCAGCACGGGATGGATCCCGGCGAGCCCGGCTGGACCAGTGCCGCGGAACAGCCGCGCCAGCACCGTCTCCGCTTGGTCGTCCGCGGTGTGAGCGACGGCGACGCGTGTGGCTAGGCCCTGTTCGACAATGCGGCCAACGAATGCGTAACGCAGGCGTCTCGCGGCGTCTTCGAGATTCAGATGCTGGCGCTCGGCCTCGGCCGCAACGTTTTCCCGCTCGCAGATACATTCGAGGCGGAGCTCCCGCGCCAGGTCGGCGACAAATTGCGCGTCGGCTTCGGAATCCGCCCCGCGCAACGCGTGGTTGAAATGGGCGACGAGCAGCGTGATGCCAAGCGCATCGCGAAGACCGTCAAGAAGCCGCAGAAGTGCAACCGAATCCGCCCCGCCCGAGACAGCCACGGCAATACGATCTCCGGGAACCGCCATCCCTGACTGGCGGATTGCTTTGAGAACCTGCTGTTCGAGCCGTGATTTGGTGGTCTTCATGTGCTGCACGTGTTCCAGCGAATGAGTCTATCGTAGCAGCCGGATTGGTGCGGGGTCGAGAGCCCTCGCCCAACCTTGGTACGAGCTGACCAAATTGAGACAAAAATTTGACAGAGAGAAACCGCTAAGCTAGCCTCTGCGCGGGTTGCAGCTGTTCGTGCGGAAATGGAGAAAATATGCGCCTCAAATTTGCCGGTGCCGGCATCCTTTTACTCTCATCGATTGCTCTCGCCCAGACGCCCACGGCTCCGGACCTGCATCTTCGCGGAGACCGCTTCAAGCCGCTGACCTACACGGAACTCACGCCCGGGCAGAAGGCCATGGTCGACGACATGCTGAACGGCGAACGCAAGGGCGTGATGAACGGGCCCTTCAATGTGCTGCTGCGCAGCCCGGAGATGGGAGACGCGGCGCAAAAGTTCGGCGCGCAGGTGCGGTTCCACTCGACGCTGCCGCACCGGCTGAACGAAATGGCGATCCTGATGACCGCGCGCTTCTGGAATTCCCAGTACGACTGGTGGTCGCACCGCCAGATGGCGCTGGACGCCGGGCTGAGTCCCGCCGTGATTGACGCAATTGCCGTGGGCAAGCGGCCGGCTCCCATGCAGGCGGACGAGGCGGCGATCTACAACTTCGGCGACGAGCTTCTGAAGACGCGGGAGGTGAGCGATGCGTCATTCAAGGCGGTGGTGGATAAATTCGGAGAGCGCGGCGCCGTCGACCTGACGTCGGTGATGGGCTATTACTGCTTCGTTTCCATGGTGCTGAACGTCGACCGCTACCCCCTGCCGGACGGGCAGCAGCCTGAACTGAAACCGCTGCGGTAAAGGGCGCTCCGGGGGAGATTTTCGAGGCTGGCCTGGTTTTCCACAACGCCAGTTATTATCTCTTGAATATCTATATCGCTTTCGATAATATGCTGGCCTCCGACCTACCAGGGCCCCGTCTCGATGCCCCCTACTACCCCACCGAGACGGGGCCCACCTTCACACCATTGCCAGCTCCCCCGCGGCTTCCCTGAGGGTGGGCGATGATGTTTTCATGCAAAGTTGCTAAAATCTGCCGGGTCTCGTGCTGAAGAGAGGAAATCCGGCGCAACTCCCTTCTCAAATGACTCCCTCCTAAAGTGGAACGGATAACTTCAGACCTACCAGTGGCAGTCGTGGCCCTATTGCTCGTTGCCGCCATCTGTGCGCCGCAGGCCGGAGGGCGCTTTTTCGCGGCCATTGAAAGCTTTGGCTCTCGCCTGGCGAAGAGGAAAGCTCTCGCGATTATCTGGATAACCGCCGCGGGAATCTTTCTGCGCGTTGCGATGCTGCCTCAGGTTCCTGTCCCTAACCCCGAGTTTCACGACGAGTTCAGCTATCTGCTGGCGGCCGATACTTTCGCCCATGGCCGGCTGACTAACCCGCCGCATCCCATGCGGATTTATCTCGATACTATGCATGTGAACCAACTCCCTACGTATATGTCGAAATATCCGCCGGCGCAGGGAGCGGCGCTCGCCCTGGGCCAAGTTCTCGGCCACCCTTGGATCGGCGTTTTGTTGAGCGTCGCCGCCATGATTGGCGCCACTGTGTGGGCATTGCAAGGGTGGCTGCCACCGCCGTGGGCGCTGCTGGGGGGCGTGCTGCTGGTTCTGCGCGTCGGCATTTTCGGTTACTGGATCAACAGCTATTGGGGCGGGGCCATGGCGGCTCTCGGCGGAGCATTAGTAATAGGGGCTCTGCCGCGGATCATGCGGGGTTGGCGCCCGCACGATGCGGTGATTCTGGGTCTGGGCGTGGCGATTCTTGCCAACAGCCGGCCATTCGAGGGATTGATTTTCTCCGCGCCGGTGCTCGGCATGCTTGCCTTTTCGCTATTTCGGAAGCAAAGCCCGCCCTGGCGACAGACGCTGCCCCGCGTTGTCGCGCCCTTTTGTGCCGTGATTCTGTTGTGCGGCGCGTTTATGGCCTACTACAACTGGCGCGGCACAGGAAATCCGCTGCTTTTTCCCTACACGGCTAACGAACGCGTCTACGAGAGCAGCGCTCCCGCATTGCTGTGGCAAAAGGCGACGGCTCCTATCCATTACCCGAACGCACAATTCGACGCTTTCTATAACGGGTGGAATCACGACACCTGGCGAGAGGGCAGGCCCGACAGCATCGGCGAAGCCATCCGTCTGCTGGGACGGGATGCCGGAAGATTTGTGCGGTTCCTTCTTTGGCCTGAACTCTGCGTGCCGTTTCTTCTGTTGTTCTGGATCGTGCGGGATCGCCGGGTGCGTTTTCTCGTGGCGCAGACGGGGATTTGCTTTTGCGGCTTTCTGCTGGTGGCGTGGTTCTTTCCGCATTACGCGGCGCCGCTGGTCGCGACGGTGTTTGCGCTCACGATGCAGGGATTTCGCCATCTCAGGAAGGTAACGTGGCGAGGCCGGCCCTTCGGCGTCGGCGTTTCGCGCGCGGTCGTGATTGCCGCGGTCCTTCTGGCGCCATTCCATCTATTGGACTATCCGAAGCCCGGAATGACCAACAGGGCGCGCTTCGCAACTGAATTGGGAAAAATGCCTGGCAAGCAACTCGTGATCGTGCGCTATTCTGCGAAACACGATGCGAACGGGGAATGGGTTTACAACCGCGCGGACATTGACGCTTCGAAGGTCGCGTGGGCGCGCGATATACCGGGCGTCGAGCTTGCCCCGCTGCTGGCTTATTACCGCGACCGCCGCGCGTGGGTCGTCGAGCCGGACAGCAGCTCGCCGGAGCCCCGCCCTTACGCGGCGCCGCTGAAACAGTGAGTCGCCGACGCAGCTACGGGCTAGTTGAGCACTTCCTGCTTGGCGGACGCGGGAAGACGGATCAGCCGCGCGTCGGTGACCGAAGGAACGGCCAGGATCTTTTGAACGACGGACGCGTCGATTTCGCCGTCCAGCCCAAGGAGAGCAAGCGCCTCCGCACCATGGACGGGCGCGCGGCGTCCGAGAGCGAAGGTGGCGATGTTCACGCCAAGGTCGCCGAGAGCGGTGCCCATTTTTCCGATCACGCCGGGAACATCTTTGTTGCGGATCAGCAGCAGCGTTCCTTCGAGGGCCGCTTCGAGGCCGATTCCGTCCAGGGCGAGAATGCGCGGGGAACCGTCCTGCCCCACTGTGCCTTCTACCGTGAGTTCACGTTTGCCATCGCTGGCTACCACTTCCACCGTGTTGGGGAATCCGCGCTCGCGCCGGCGCGTCGTTTCTTCCACCACCAACCCGCGGGTGGCGGCGGCTTCCGAGGCGTTCACGAGATTCACTTTCTCATCGAGGATGGGATTCAGGATGCCGATCAGGACGGCGCTGCGAATCAGGTGCGAGCCAATTTCGGAGGGCTCGCCCGCGTAGCGAATCCGGATGTGGTTAAAACTCGGTGAGGGCGCGGCCTGGGCGACTAGCATACCAATGCGCTCGCCGAGTTCGAGATACGGGCGCAAGCGCCTGTATTGCTCCGCGGAAACGGCGGGCATGTTGACGGCGTTGCGGATTAATCCATCCGCCAAATAATCGCGAATCTGCTGCGCGACGGCCGTGCCCACTTCCTCCTGGGCCTCGCGCGTGGAGCCGGCGATGTGCGGCGTGGCGATCAGATTCGGCAGGCCCACCAGCGGAGAGTCCTTGGGAGGCTCCTTGGCGAAGGTATCTACGCCGGCGCCGGCGAGTTTGCCGGAACGCAGCGCCTCCGCGAGGGCCGCTTCGTCAATCAATTCACCGCGCGCGCAATTGACGAGAATCGCGCCCTTCTTCATGTGCGCGATCGCCTCGGCGTTGATTATTTTTTCCGTGGAAGGGCTCAAGGCCGTGTGCAACGAGACCACGTCGGACCTTTCCAGCAATTCGTTCAGCGTCACCAGATCGACGTCTACTTCCCGCGCGATAGCGGGAGCCACGTACGGATCGTACGCAAAGACCTTCATTCCAAACGCGTGAGCGCGGCGCGCCACTTCGGTGCCGATCCGGCCCAGTCCCACGAGACCGAGAGTTTTCCCGCGGAGTTCCGTTCCCGAAAAAGCCGACTTTTCCCATTTGCCCGCCTGGATGGAGACGTTGGCCTGAGGCACGGAACGCGCGACGGCGAGCATCAGCGCAAACGTATGCTCGGCAACGCTGACGGAGTTTCCGCCCGGCGTATTCATTACGAGGACGCCGTGATGCGTAGCCGCGTCCATGTCCACGTTGTCCACACCCACGCCGGCGCGGCCCACGACGCGAAGCTTCACGGCTTGCTTGAGCAGCGCAGGCGTCACTTTCGTGGCGCTGCGAACCACCAGGCCGTCGGCATCGATGATCTGGGCGGCAACATCGGCGGCCGCCGGAGTGAGAATTTCCCAGCCCGTTTCACGAAGCAGCGCAATCCCACGTTCACTTATTTTGTCGGCGACAATAATTTTCATAGGAGCTCAAGGTTAACGATAGCCCGCACTCGTGTCAAATCCGGACGCGAGGTTTTGGGTGGTGGGTCAGTTTCTGGTAATCCGACTATACGGGCAAGCGGAATTT
>CAZRKW010000111.1:0-12151 GCA_964600355.1 uncultured Acidobacteriaceae bacterium | reverse complement strand
GGTGTACGTTAATGCTGCAATTTCGGAGTATTATGAATTACACCCTGTGCACGTGTAATTCTTTGGGGAATTCTGTACATCGTTTTGTACATTACCCCCGAGTTTTCTGAGAAAGGAGCGATTTGTGCGCGGCCTATTTTGAATAAGTTGCGTGGAATCAATGGGGTGTTGTAGTTCGAATCCCTCCCTCTCCGCCAATCAAACAGATTCTTGCGTTTCCTGCTGCTTGACACCTTATACCTTCGCCATCCACTGGAACAAAAGACCTAATTGGTAGCCTTCCAGTACGTGCAGGCATTGCCTGCCTTGGGATAGTGCGGCTCGTTCGAGGAGATCGGCTCAAGAGCACATTCAGCCGCTCTACACTTCCTCGAAGCGGACTTCTGGCCCAGGGATAACTTACGGTTAGCCCGTTTCTCGGGACTTGGGTCGGCTTCCTAGATAACTTCCGAATTACGCCGTGATCCGTTACTTTGAGGGTCTTTGATCGAGCAAACTCAGCCGACTCGCTCCAATGCCTCTTTCAGACTGGTACAAAACTCGGCTCCTACCAAGCCACCTCCCAAATCGGCGCAGGCGGAATGGGCGAGGTCTATCAGGCGCACGACACCAAGCTCGGGCGTGACGTGGCGATCAAGGTCCTTCCAGAAGCCTTTGCACATGACGCTGATCGACTCTCACGATTTCAGCATGAAGCGAAGATGCTGGCTTCCTTGAACCACCCCAACATTGCCACGATTCATGGATTAGAGCAGTCAAACGGCACGAGCTACCTGGTGATGGAGTTGGTGTCCGGCGATACGCCGCAAGAACGCATCAGACGCGACAGGGCGGTTCCAGTCGAAGAGTCTCTCGCCATTGCGAAACAGATCGCCGAGGCCCTCGAAGCCGCACACGAGAAAGGCATCATTCACCGCGACCTGAAGCCGGCCAACGTGAAAGTCACACCGGAAGGAAAAGTCAAAGTGCTGGACTTCGGATTGGCAAAGGTGTTCGCGGATGATACAGAGACGAGCGATCCGATCAATTCATCGGCGTGATACTCGGAACGGCTGCGCACATGTCACAATACGTTTGGCGCTGGAAGCGGTGGGCGTTTTAGGGCACCACTACAAAGCGCCGTGGCGAGCAGCGAGAGCACCGAGGAAGACACGACACCACGCGCCCCGTCTTCGCCCAGTCTATCTGCGTCCCCAGGAACGAGAGCGTCGCATGCCACGCGGCATCCGAGACGGCCGCCGCCTCACTGATGTGCTGAGGAACGCCCAGGGCTTCGCAAGCATGGCTCTCGAAACCCTGAGCTTAGGTATATCGGCAAGATCCTCTTCTATGCGTTGCGGAACTGCTTACTGTAAACACGGCTCTCAACAGATCCTGAGTCCGTGACGATCGCTCGAAGCCCCGCCCCGTCGTCGCTGATCACAAAGTCCACGTGTACCGTAGCATCGAAGGGAGATACGTAGAGTGTCATGGAGCCTGTACAGTCCTGATTTACCGTATACTTGCCGACAATCGTGACCTTGACGATGTTGCCGTTTGAGCTCGTGGTTGCGGTTGCGTCAGTGTTGCCTTTCCCGTCGAAGGTCTGCCTACCGACCTCAGCGAAAGGGCCCGCAAAAGGGGGCGGGAGAGCGAGAAGAGTTCCTGTACTGGTGAATCCGAAGCTGCCCCGTAGGGTAGCGTTTGAGCATGCTTTAACCGTGCCCCACTGTTCCTGATCGGGGAGGGATGGGGGATGAGTCGCTCCTCTGGCTTGGTGATTAGGGATAAGGCTCAAGGCCATAGCGAGTACTCCGAAACCGAAACCTATCGCGGGAATCTTGCCGAATTTGTTCATGATTATTCTCCGTTTTGTATTTGCCCTAAGCTTGAAGTTCATGCTCATTCTCCTCGTTGTGATTGGCCGGTGCGGCTATGAAGGTTCTGGAGCCCGCATCGTGCCTTCACTCTATAAAGCGAGAACCAGCGGCAAATCGGCTCACCTGAATGCGAATAATTTCTGGGACGTGACACGCCCCGCGCTCGAGCTGCTTCACTTCGCATCGTGGGCAAATTGACTTTGTCTGCCTGGGGAGCTACCTTTCTGGTCACCGTGTAATAACTTGTCAGCGGCGGGAGATGAAACGTGTGCCCGGATTCGTCCACGCGAATCAATAGGCTACTCGTCGATTGGGGCCACGGCGACGAAGAAGCATGGGAAGAGCTGATACCCGTTGTTTACGAGGAGTTGCGCCGCATAGCGCGCCGCCATCTGCGGCGCGAACGCCCCGACCACACCCTCCAGAGCGCCGCCTTGGTCAACGAAGCGTATCTGCGCCTGGTTCGCCAGGAAGCGCCGCAGTGGCAAAACCGCGCTCATTTTTTTGGTGTAGCTGCGCAACTCATGCGGCACATCCTGGTGGATCATGCGCGCAACCGCCTCGCCGCTAAGCGCGGCGCGGGAGCTCCCCGGCTCGCTCTCGATGAGCGGCTTGTCCCGATTCAGAAGTCTGAAGTCGATGTCGTCGCGCTCGACGATGCCCTCGGCAAACTCTCCGCGTTAGACCCACAGCAGGGCCGCCTGATCGAACTGAGATTCTTTGGAGGGCTCTCCATCGAGGAGACCGCTGTCGTCTTGGGTGTCTCGCCCGCCACCGTTAAGCGCGAATGGGCAGTGGCCCGCGCATGGCTGCTCCGCGAATTGAAGAGGGGTGCAGGAGCGTGATGCCCGAGCGCTGGCAGGAAGTCAAGAAGGTGCTCGCCGCAGCCCTTGAACGAAGTCCCGGCGAGAGGCCGGCTTATCTCGATCAAGCTTGTCCCGAACCAGATCTGCGGCGCGAGGTGGAATCCCTCATCGTCGCACACGAACAAGCCGAAACAGCCTTCCTGGTCCAGCCTGCCGGTGTGCCGCGCATGGCAGGAACTGACTCCCTCATCGGCAAGACCTTCTCGCACTACCGCATCGTCGAGAAGTTGGGCAGTGGCGGAATGGGCGTCGTGTATGAAGCCGAGGACCTCACTCTTGGGAGGCACGTTGCACTCAAGTTTCTGCCGGAAGACATGGCTAAGGCCCCCCAGGCGCTCGAACGCTTCCGGCGTGAGGCGCGCGCAGCTTCCGCTCTGAATCATCCGAACATTTGCACCGTCTACGAAATTGCGGAAGATGGGGAGCGTGTGTTTATTGCCATGGAGTTGATGGAAGGGCAGACGCTTCGGCACCGTATCGCAGGCAAGCCACTATCCCAGAATGAGGCGACCGATCTCGGAACCCAGATTGCGGACGCGTTGGATGCGGCGCACGCGAAAGGAATCGTCCACCGAGACATCAAGACCGCCAACATATTTGTCACCGGGCGCGGGAACGCCAAGATTTTGGATTTTGGGCTGGCCAAGCTGGCTCCGGCAAGAGGTGCCGCGAATCTTTCGGCGATGCCCACCGCGAGCGAGATAGATCAACTCACCGGGCTCGGCGCAGCGATGGGCACGCTCACCCACATGTCGCCCGAGCAAGTGCGGGGCGAAGAGCTGGATGCACGCACGGATTTGTTTTCATTCGGTGTGGTGCTGTACGAGATGGTGACCGGGGTTCTGCCCTTCGGGGGCGCGACCCCTGGCGTGATTGCGGAAGCGATTCTGAACCGCGCGCCGGTCGCGCCCGTGCAGCTGAATCCCGGCGTTTCTCCAAAGCTCGGACAGGTCATCAACAAGGCGCTGGAGAAAGACCGGAAGCTGCGCTACCAGAGCGCCGCCGATATTCGGACGGACTTGCAGCAGCTGAAGCGAGATTCAGATTCAGGCCATGCAACCATAGCAGCCGAGGCCGAGCTGAAGCGAGCTGCGAAATCCGCTCGGTTTCGATGGGTGACGGTCACGGGCGAAGCAATGCTGGTCATTGGGCTAGCGGCGGGCGGTTGGTTCTTCTTCTCACGCAAGGCCCACGCGCTGACTAACAAAGACACGATTGTCCTCGCTGACTTTGAGAATAAGACCGGCGATCCGGTGTTTGACGACACGCTGCGCCAAGGCCTGTCCGTCGAGCTTCAACAATCGCCGTTCCTCAGCCTGATTTCGGACCAGCAGGTCCAGCAGACGCTGGGTCTGATGGGTCAACCGAAAGATGCGCGGCTGACCCCCGAAATCGCGCGGCAAATCTGCGAGCGGACTGCCAGTGCCGCGATCCTGGATGGCTCAATTGCAAATATTGGAAGCGAATATGTGCTCGGCTTGCGCGCGAGGAACTGCAATACAGGCAGTATTCTGGATCAAGAGCAGATCCAGGCGGCAAGGCGAGAGGAAGTCCTCAACTCTCTCAGTCAGATCGCCCGTAAATTCCGAACCGGGGTTGGCGAATCGCTTGTCACCGTGGAAAAGCACTCGACGCCGCTCGCCGAGGCTACAACATCTTCACTCGAAGCCCTCAAGGCTTACAGTGCTGGAATGAAGGTGAACGTATCCGACGGGAACGCCGCGGCCATACCTTTTTTCCGGCGCGCCGTCGACATCGATCCACAATTCGCGGTGGCGCACGCGCACTTAGGGCTGTCGTACAGCTCGGTTGGAGAGTCGGTGCTGTCGGCCCAGAGCACGACCAGAGCGTGGCAATTACGGGATCGCGTCAGCGATCGCGAGAGATTTTTCATCGACTTTACTTACGAACGCCAGGTGACGGGAAATCTGGAAAAGACTTACCAAACCCTCGAATTGTGGAGTCAAACTTATCCCCGCCGGGGGAATCCAAATCCCCAGGATTTGTTGGCGGGCCTTGCCACTCACGGGACAGGCCGATTTGAAAGGGCGATTGAAGCATCCCAGGAAGGAATCGCGGCCGATCCCAACTTTATGTTTGGGTACTACAATCTTGCCTCCAGTGACTATTTCCTGGATCGCTTCGAAGAAGCGGAGAAGGCAATTCAACAGGCTTCCGAACGCAAGCTGGAGGACCCTTATCTTCTGGTGATCCGATACAACATCGCGTTGATGAAGGGTGACCGCGAACAGATGGATCGAATCGTGGCTCTGGCCAAGGGTAAGCATGTCGCGGAACACGCGATTGCTCATGCGGAGGCTCTCGCTCTAGCCCGGTCGGGCCACTTAGAGGCTGCCCAGCGGTCGTCTAGCCGGGCCATGGACTTGGCCCTGCAAGAAGGGCAACGCGAAGCGGCAGCCAGTTACCAGGCCGCGCGAGGGGTGTGGGAAGCTCTTTGCGGGAATGCTGCCGAAGGGAAGAGGAACGCCCAAGCCGCGCTGGAGCTATCAAGGGGCCGGGATGTCCAATACACCGCCGGCCTTGCCTTGGCTCTTTCGGGAGACTTTTATCGATCCGAGGAGCTGGCCGGCGATTTAGAAAAGCGTTTCGCGGAAGATACTTTTGTGAAATTTACCTACGCCCCGGTTCTTCGCGCGTTAGCCGCATTGGGGCGGGGCAAGCCTGCAGAGAGCGCGGAGCACCTGCAAATCGCTCTTCGATATGAGCTGGCGGTGAATGGCCTCAACTTCAATCATTTTTATCTTGGCGGTCTGCACTCGGCCTATGTACGCGGTGAGGCTTTGCTGGCCGCGCACCGGTATCCGGAAGCGACCGCCGAATTTCAAAAAATCCTCGATCATCGCGGTATTGTCGGTGCGGATCCCATAGGCGCACTGGCACACCTACAATTAGGTAGAACATTCGCTCTCGCCGGAGATAAGGCCAAGGCAAAGACTGCCTACCAGGACTTCCTCACTCTCTGGAAAGAGGCCGACCCCGACATCCCCATCTTGAAGCAAGCCAAAGCGGAATACGCCAAGTTGCAATGAGCAACTGCGCTCCGACCCGCGCTTTGCAGACCTGCTGCGCCGCATGAACTTGCAGCCCTGAAAAACATAAGCGATCCCGCATTCTTCAAGCTGTTTTGTATTGGCAGTCGCAAGAGCCGTGGCATCTTCATTGAAAACTTCTCCGACGAACTGCGCCGCAAGGTTCCAATCGGCAAGTAACTGCAATCGCACTTTATCCTGTAAATCTCCAATAAAACAGGCCTTTTTACGTGGTTTGAGCCGATAACTTCAGGTTGGTCGGCTACACGGAAGTTATCCAGAAACGGCGTTGTGGGAAGTGAATGATCAGATTCCGGGCGTATCGTCGGGAATCTGGAAGTAATGTCGATTAAGAAGCGGTAGCGGACCGGATGTCTATAAGGCGTCCTTATTTTACGCAGTCAGTCGCTTCGCTGTGATACTTTGATTGAGGTGAATCGCCTAAATTTTTCAGGGAGGGCGTGCACCTATGCGGAATCGGAACGCAGCGTAAAGTGATGGGAGTTTTGTACATCGTTTTGTACATTACCCCCGAGTTTTCTGAGAAAGGAGCGTTTTGTGCGCGGCTTATTTTGAATAAGTTGCGCGGAATCAATGGGGTGTTGCAGTTCGAATCCCCCCCTCTCCGCCAACCATTCAAACTGCAGGACTTCCTGCGCTTGTCACACAGGCTGTCACACTTTTTTAGAGCATTCCCTAGTCAAGAAACGTGCTCTGCCCGCTCCACGACCTCACTACGCCACAATACTCGAAGCACGGCAAGGAAGGGCACTGAGAGGTAGATGCCCACGATTCCGCCGATCGCTCCGCCCACCATCACCGCAAAGATGGCCATCATCGGATGGATTTCGAGTTCGTGGCCCATTACGCGGGGCGAAATCCAATAGTCCATGAGCATTCGCCAAAGACCGATGAGAGCGGCCATCCAAATCCAGTGCGCGTGCGTCATCGCGCCGATGCTGATTATCGCCACGGCCGAAATCATCCAGCCGGCGACGGGGATAAACTCCAGAACCCCAGCGAAGAGGCCGAGGGCAAGAAAATGAGGAAAGCGCAGCAAGAGAGTAGCTAAGGAGAAGAAGGCTAGCGAGAGTCCCGCCAGGGTCACCTTCGCCCGGATGTAGTGATGAAGCATCGAGTTCAATTCGCGGGCGAGAGATCGGAGCTCCTCGAGATTGTCGTTCGTGGCAACCACGCGGATGAGCGAGTCAACCATATTTGCGCCATCGCTGAGGAAGAAGATGGCGAGTATGGGTATCACGACCAAGCCGGCCAGGGCGGAAAAAGCAGACCCCTCCAATCCTCTAGCCACGCCCTCGATGCTCGCCTGCTGCTGAACGAGAAGCGACTTGAGGCGTTGCTGCTGGGGTTCGCTCCAGCCGTATTCCGCGCCGATTTGCGTGGCGATTTCGCCGGTCGAAATGCCGGCAACGAACGCGGGCATTTGCTTCGCGAGTTTCGTCGTCTTTCCAAGCGAGCCGGGCGCCACGAGATGGATGACCAGGGGGATGAGGATGAGAAGGCAGAGATAGGCTTCCACGACGTGAGGGCCCCTGAGGTCTCTGAAAATCAAGGAATGGCGCTGCAAAAACCGGACGACGGGATCGATCAGATATGCGAAGAGAATCGAGAAAGCGAAAATTACGAGCACGCCACGTGCGACATAGATAATCGCGAGCACGGCGGCGAAGAGCAAGATTGTGCAGAGTACGTTGACGGTGCGGCGATCAGGAAATGCCATGTGCCTCCCGAACGAAGTGACGGCTCCGACGCTACTGCGTTTGGCTCTCCAGTTTCTGCTTGATCGACGCCAGCGCCCGCTCGAGAGAGGAGCGGGTTTTGTCGACAGCGACCTTGCGCACGATGCCTCCTTTCAATCCTGTGAGGCCCGCCTGCTGCGATCCCTTAAGAGTGATCAGATAGAAGCCGGGGCGTCTTGAATTGTCCGGACCCAGGACGCAGACCGTGAGGTCCAGGGCGGTTTCAAAATAATGGCTCGCGTAGAGCTGCTTGACCGCGACCGCGTAGGCAGGCTCCGTGGGGCCCACGCCACGAAAAACGATGGCTTGTACGATCCGCAGCGTGGGCTTCAAGCCAAAATCGACCTTTTCCCAATAAAACTGGGATTCAATTTGGCCCGAGGACGCGGCAGGGTATTCGAGCAGGTAGCGATCCAGCTCCGGCAGGTATACCGGGAGGGCCTTGGACCGGCCGAGCAAGGACGCGAACGCCTCGGCGACGGCCGCGGGATGTTTCTTATCGCGATAGGTGCCGAGGGCTTCATTTCCGCCGTCGATGTATTGCTGAAGAGCTTCGAGGGCCATTTTCTGACCGAGACGGTTTACCTGGTCCGCAGCATCGTGAGCGGACCAATTCACCTGCTTCTCAAATTCATCCATCGACTCGGCCGGAAGCTGCACCTTGCAGCTACCCGCCTTGCAGTTCTTCAGTTCCTTGACGTCGTCGTCATCGAGCGTGAAGCTCTCGAGATCGGAGATTTGTGGCGGATCGCTGAATTTGCGGATCGCGAGATAACCAGGTAGCTTGCGGAGCTGGTCGATATCCGAAGCAAACTTTAGGTAACTCTCCGGAGTGGAATTTATGTAGACGGAACCGAAGACGAAGACTTCGTCCGCAGTGGGAGAGTCAATTATCTTGGCGATGGCCTTGCCGCTACGGATCGAGGCGATCTGATCGCCGGTGAGCCCGACGTATTCGCGATAGAATTTGTCGGGCTCAGCACTTTGCGTCCCAGACTCTTGCCGGCCAAAGACCAAAAACCAGGGCAGCTGGAGCAGAAAAACCATGGCGGCGAGCCGAAGACCGATTCCCACGCGATGGCCGTTCGCCGGGTTGACCACCCGGTTGCTCTCCGTCACGTTGCTGCCCTTTCTCGCTCGTTGAGTTTCATGCTCCGGCGCTCCTTGTCTTCGTAGCCGAATCGATCAGGCGATTCACGCCCGACAAAAACCTCTTCCGTTGTTGATGTGGCTCCAAACACATTAGCCGCGATGGTTCTATTTCTACCCCTCCTAGAATTTGTAACCAGCCCAAAGCGCCCAATAGTTTAGGTTGCGGCCCGGCTCCGTCTCTTTCAGGAAACGGCCAGCATAGAAAATTCCGTAATCCGCTTGAAGCCACAGATGGCGATTCGCCTGCCACCGGACCTCCGCCCCGGGCCGGTGTCCAACGAACCGGGCGCCACTGCCATCGGCAGCGCGGATGAGGAAGCCGGGCACGGCATACACACCGTCACTTATGTTTTCCCGCCACTGAACTATCCAATCGAACGACACGCTCACGCCGTGGGCAAGGGCCGTTTCGATGCGTGGGTGAACGTCTATGAAGTTAATGGGCCCTGGTCCCGTCGTCGCCAGAACGCCAAAATAATTGCCCTTCGGAAACAACGGATTGAACGTACCTAAAGTTTTCGAATTTGGGTTATCGCCGCTCGAAATATCCGCCTTCGCGCTGAAGCGAGGTTTCAGAGGCGTTGTTGGGAGGCGGTAACCAGTTTCCGATGCGACAGTCCAGGCCTCAATGTTCGCCGAGCCGAAGGTGCCGAATTGCCAAAGGCCTTCGTAGTCGAAATCCCATCCGGGTTTTTCGGTGGCAATTGGGCGCCAGAATCTCGCCCCCAAGGAGTGGCGCACTTCCTGGGCCGTGCCACGCTGGAAGGTGGCCTCTTTTCGATTCAAGCCCAGATAGTAGACGTCCAGCCAATTTTGGGGAGATAGAGAACGCGTTGCGTAGATACCCCAGAATCCCACTGCATGGTTAGGCGCATTGTCGAAGAACCCAGGCTTATCCAAATCTGGGCGGACGGCGAACGCGTCGATTTGCCACGAATGGGCCTTACTCCTGAGCAGGAAACCATCGAAGCTGAGACGAACATTGGGGCCTTCTCGCACATCCACCAGGCGCCCAGAACCGTATTCCAGTTCAAGCCTGCCCGCGCGCACCGTAACGGAGTTCTGCCCCCAAGCATTGCCGATCTCGAGGAAAGCCGCTTGGAAGTCGAGTTTCTTTTCATCGATTGGCCGCGGGCCGCCGATCCGGAAAGAATTGATGCCGCTCTTCAGTTCCACGAACGTCCGCACATGTCGGCCGTAATGCATATCAAAATCGAGCATGTACCTCTCGTTGAGATAGGCGTTCCAAAACGGCTGCTGTCCCCAATTATCGTTTCCAATCTGTTCCCAAACTTCGCGAGCTTCGCCCCCTATCGACAGGAACCAGTCATCCCGACCCGGTCGTAGTTGAACGTATTTGATGGGATCCCAAAACTCCTGCCGCTGGGCCGGATCGGCAAGAAAGCTCCAATCGTCGTCTTCACGAAGCAGGTGATATGTCCGCACGGGAGCCGGCGATTCAGCGGTTGCCGGAACCGATTGGGCCCGCAACAATAGCGGACTCGCAAAAGACAGAACTACCAAGATCGGCAAGGCCCGCATCAATACCTTCCATACTGGTCGCAGCGCTTCATTTGACCGCTATCTTCAACGCTTGATTGCGCGTTCTATTTTTTGCCGACCGAATGAATCTCGGCGATGTACCCTCCCGGAAACTGCACGACAACCGCATCGCGTTCCTCAGCCTTGTACGGAGGCACGATGACCTCCACGCGTGCAGCGTTGGCCTTGGTAAGAGTGTCCGCCAGATTCGCCACTTCATATCCGGTCATTTCCCGGCCGTAAGGATACGGAAGGTGCCCGTTTGTGACGAACACTGTGAGCTTGCCAAACTGCGATTCAATCCTTACTCGCCGATACGTATCTCCCGAACGTCCGATTTCTACGCCAGGAGCGTGCGCATCGTCGGAAGCGACTTTGCCGCGAGAGAAAGCTAGAAAACTATGGACGAACTCGTCTGCTTTATCAGTGGAGACATAGACCCGATTTTCAGGAATCGACTGGAGGGCCGCGTAAGATGGCGCGGTGGTATGCCAGTAGAGCTGTGTGTTGACGCCGCCCGGCCACTGGATGACAGCGTCTCTCCCAATAGGGTCGTTAAAGGGAGCGACGAGGACGTCCGCGCCGGTTGAGCGAGCTTCGCGGACAGCCGCGTCCATATCCTTTACCAGATAGCCCGTTCGCTCGAGGCCAAACGGATACGGGATGGGCGTCTTGAAACCAAAGACAGATATACTGCCGACAGGAGTCAGCACCAATTGTGACATTGTGCTGCTCGGGGTCGGGGTTACTGTGAAGACGCCCTGCTTAGTCGTTGTGCCCCCAAATGTAGCAATCAAGCTTGCGACGAAACCGTCAAAGTCTTGGGGTGCCACGTAGACGTGGGTCGTGTCGTACTGGGGCCCGACAGCTACGCTACTTGTTCCGGTCGCCCGCGCACTGTGAGCGAGGGTAGTCGAGTGCTGCGACTCGGTTGAAATACCGGCCGTCAGAATTATCGCAATAAAGGTTCTGGCCAGAGTCTTCCTCAAGTGCATTTTGTCTCTCCTAAATTGACGATCGCCCCATCAGTCGAAAACAAGTCCTGTGCGGGCCGCTATTCCCCCCAGCCATACATCAAGTCAAAAAGCAAAGCAGTCGCACCCGAGCTGCCATAGCCCGAGATCACCTAGAACCTTGAGATGGGAATGAATACCGTCGTCGGCCGACGCATCAACATGCGAGCAGGAAGCCGAATGGACTGCCCCGAGGGCTTGATTCGAGCTTTTTGCGTAGCCACCGTACCTCGCCACTGGCGACCAGCCGGGACTCACCGGCAGCTCGGGAGGTGCAAGTTTCGCGAAAGCGTCGCTCGCGTAAACCACCTTGCCGCCGACGATCGTCAGGTGCGATTCGAGTCTCTTGATGTCTTCCTCGGAAATCGAAAAGTAGTCCGAGGAGAGAACGGACAGGTCCGCCAATTGTCCGGGAATCAGCGCGCCCTTCTTTCCGTCTTCGGTTGAGAACCAGCTGCTTCCCACGGTGTAGAGTCTGAGTGCTTCTGCGCGATCGAGACGATTCTCCTCAGGATATAAGCGCAATCCGCCAACAGTGTTCCCTGTGATCAGCCAGTAGAGCGAGAGGAACGGGTTGTAGCTGGAGACTCGCGTCGCGTCCGTCCCGGCGCCGACCGGCACACCCAGTTCCAGCATGCGTCGAATGGGCGGTGTGCGCTTGGCCTGTTGCGCACCATACCGTTCGACGAAGTATTCTCCCTGAAAGGCCATGCGGTTCTGCACGGCGATGCCACCGCCGAGGGCCTTCACGCGTTCGATGTTGCGGTCGGAAATTGTTTCACAGTGATCGAAAAACCAGTGCAGGCCATCGAAAGGGATTTCCCTGTTCACCTCTTCATAGACATTTAGTGCCCGCTCGATGGTCTCGTTGTAGGTAGCGTGTAAGCGAAACGGCCAGCGATTCTCCAC
>CAZRKW010000110.1:0-12331 GCA_964600355.1 uncultured Acidobacteriaceae bacterium | reverse complement strand
CAGGCGAGCGGCGCAATCAAAACGTACGTCCTGTTCTACTACACGGGCACGAAGCCGAGCATCTAGCTCGGCTCAGGCCCGGAATATTCCTGATATTCCGGGCCCGCAAAAAAGAGGGCTATCGGAGGTTACGTCCTCCGATAGCCCTTTTGTTTTTAGACCTGGTCTTCTTTGGACCCGTGGTCTCCCGATCAACGGTGAGAGACTACGATGCAGACAACGAAAAACAAGACCCACCCTTACAGATTGCAAGGGTGGGGCACCCGCAGAGTCCTACGGCACATAGCCAGGAGGGGTTGCGGCCCCATCCCACGCCTTACGGCACACAGGCGTCGCGATTATCGCCGCGCCCTACGCGTTCGGGGCCATGTTGGCCATGCGCTGCGCCATCGCGAGCAGCAGTTTTTGGCTGCGCGGGTTCATCCGGGACAATGCTTTCGCAAAAAGTTGAAGCTCCCGGTGATCCTTGCCGTTCTCGCCCCATTCAGCCATGCTGCCGTTCTTGGGCAGCGCGGGAGCCTTTACGGATTGCCCGTCGGTGAAGAAACGGTAGAGCGGGACATCCAGCGCCCGAGCGTACTTCACAAGCGTGCCTACCGACGGAACGGTATAGCCGTTCTCCACGCGCGACGTATAGCACCGCAGCAATCCCGTTCTTTCCTCGAGATCCCCCTGCGACAAATTCCTCTCCTCCCGCAGTTTACGCAATTTACGCCCGATTTCCATTGGCGTCTTCCCCCTTTCAATGATCAGTTCAGTGATCAGATTTGAAACATGGTAAATCCGCGAGGTCTTTACCGGCTTACCCCTAAGCCCGGTCCAGGCATCGCTGCACCTGACATGCCAAAAATGTGCTACTTGTACAGATTCTGCTTTTAGCCTCACCAATCAACACGGAAGGGTGCTGAAATGCCTAGGTTCGCTCAATGCAAAGCAAGCGCAGAAGATCGTCACCTGGGTGCGATCGAACCTCGCTTTGCCGGAGAAGCCGCGGCGATTCGCTTTTTATGCGTTTCCCGCCGGTCTTGACAGTCACCGGCAAGTCCGTCTGTTCTCTCGCCACGCCGTCCGTCGCGCCCTGGGAAATCGTCAGCGAGGAATCGTTCGATGTGTCATCGCTGAAATTCAGAGGCTGGGGCAACTCAAGCAAGGCGAGAGTGCAGAAAAGGACACCGACCACGAGACTAACGGAGTATTGAATGCGCATAGATTATTTATAACAATGTTACGAGAAGTGTAACCCTGTCAACCGATATTTGAAGCGCGAGCCGCAGGCGCGGAATGCCCCCTTTGCAATCCGCGGTCGCGGAGCTAATCTGGCTGGGACCTTAAGGCGGGTGCGCGATGATCGTTCGAACTTGTGGAATTTGGAAACTTACGGTGTTGGGGGGGCTGTTGCTCCTCGGGCTGCCGCCGCTGCTTGCGGCGCAGGAAGCTTCCAAGGATTCGAAGGCTGCGGAGGCCAAGTCCTCCGATCAGAAATCCACGGATCAGAAGCCTGCGGACGCCTCCGTTCCCAAAGAGGAATCCTCCGTAACCGACCACACTCTTCGCATCGGCGGGCAGACCATAGCCTACAAGGCAACCGCATTCACTACGCTGCTGAAGAACGAGAAGGACGAGCCTACTGCGATTATTTTTTCTGTCGCTTATACGAAGAGCGACGTTAAGGATCTCAGCCAGCGCCCCATCGCGTTTGTTTACAATGGAGGGCCTGGATCGTCCTCCGCGTGGCTGCACATGGGCGCGTTTGGTCCGCGCCGTGTGAGCACTCCGAACGCCGAGGCTGCGCCGCCCCCGCCCTATAAAGTGGAAGACAATGCCAACTCCCTGCTCGACAAGACGGACCTTGTGTTCATCGATCCGGTGGGCACGGGCTACAGCCACGCAGTGGGAAAAGCGCAGGACAAGGATTTCTGGGGCATCGACTCGGATGTGAAATCGTTCGCGCAGTTCATCAACACCTATGTGACGCGCAACAGCCGCTGGAATTCGCCGAAGTTCCTCATCGGAGAAAGCTACGGGACGTTTCGCTCGGCCGCGCTCAGCAACTACCTGCAGTCGAACAACGGCATGTACCTGAATGGAATCGTGCTCATGTCGACGGTTCTCGACCTCGGCACGCTTTCGTTCAACCCCGGCGACGACATGCCTTACATTTTCTACCTACCGAGCTACGCGGCGACCGCCTGGTATCACAAAGTTCTGGAAGACCGGCCTACGGACCTCAATGCCTTTCTGGCCGATGCCCGCCACTTCGCCTCGACCGAATACGCATCCGCTCTGATGAAAGGCTACAAGCTGCCCGAAGAGGAGAAAACAGCGGTCGTGAAGAAGCTGGCCCGCTTTACGGGACTCAGCGAGGACTACATTCGCAAAGCGAACCTGCGCGTCAACCTGCCGCAGTTCAGGGCCGAACTTCAGCGCACTCGCGGCTTGACGACGGGCCGTCTCGATGCGCGCTTCTCCGGGGCGCAAATAGACCAGCTGGCGGAATATGCGGCCTACGATCCCCAGGAAACGGCCATAACCGGGCCCTTCACCGCGGCCGCCTATAGTTACGTGCGCGATGAGCTGAAATTTTCCCAGGACCGGAAATACGAAGTGCTAAACGAAGATGCCAATCGCGAGTGGGATTGGAAGCATCACTCCGGTGAAAATTATGGCTTCCCCGGCTCACCCAACGTTGAAGGCGATTTGCTCCGGGCTCTCGTAGCGAATCCCCATTTGCACGTGCAGGCCGAAAACGGCCTGTTCGATCTCGCAACTCCGTTCTTCGCCACCGAATACACCATGGACCATCTCGAATTGCCTGCGAATCTTCGTTCGAACATTTCGCTGGAGTATTACGACGCGGGGCACATGATGTATCTTCGCGACGACAGCCTCGCTCAGCTCAAGGCCAATATCAGCGCGTTCATGGATCAATCTGAAAAATGAAACGCGGCGGCTCAGCTGGGTTCGAGTGTCTTGCTCAGCCGCCGAGGGAGGGAAGTCTGCCGGCGGCGCCGAAGAGAAAAATCGCGCCTACGATCAAGCTATAGCTTGCTGTTAACGCCACCACAAATCGCATCAGGCGCGGTTTCGCGGCGCTTGCTCCGAAAACCCCCACCGCCGAAGCGGTCATCAGGGTGTTCATCAGAAGGAGCCCGGCCAAAAACATCGCCAGGCCCAGAAATCCGCGCGTGAGTCCGCCGAGATTTGCGGCCAGCAGAAAGAGCAGCAGTTGGCTGGGCGTTTCGGCCCCCAGCCCGTGTATAACTCCGATCAGGAAGACGGACTTTCGATTGTAGTTTTCCCGCGCATTCCCCGGTTTACCGGCGTCGGGGTTGAAGACTCTCTTGACTTGCCACGAAAGCCATTGAAAGCCATCGAGGAGAAGGGAGGCTCGCGACCGGGGCACAAAGGCTGTGCCTTGCCTCAGCAGCGTGCTTAGAACGTAGACGCCGAGCAGTACCAGCGTCAATCCCACCGCTCGTTCCGCCCAGGTGTCGATACGGGGCGGCAGGGAGCGTTGAAACACGATTACCGCGCCGCCCAGCGCCGCCACGGTTGAGGCGTGGCCCAGCACGTAGACCAGCCCCATGCGCATGCCCTTGGTGCGCGACGGTTCAACACTGGTTATGTCGGAAATTGCTGCGATGTGGTCGTAATCGAAGCCGTGCCGGAAGCCGAGCACGGTGGCTGAAAGTAAAGCCAGTTGCAGCGCGGTGGGATGTGGGAACATGAGTTCAGTATGACGGGCTGGCAGATTACGCCCGAAGGCTTGCCCTTGTGCCAACTTTGTCACTATTCGTTTTCGTTGTCTAGCGAAGTCAGGCGCTCGGCGGCCTCGTGGATCCTCGGGTATAGCTGTTTCCGAAAATGCAGTCTTTCCTGTATTCCGCCTTCACGACGGCCTCCCCTAAGTTGGGGGTACTCAGCAAGCAATCGAGAGTCAGGGAGGGCGGATGGCCGTCTCCGAGCCCATGAGTGTTTTTGGCGTCTATCCCCATTTCCGCGCGTTGCGAACGAGCGTGGATGTGCTGAAATCCTTCGGTTTCCGCAATGAGGAAATCGGCGTTCTGTTTCCGGAACGCGCCGTCGCCAGCACGTTCTCCTTCGACAACCAATTAAAGAAGAACAGTCAAAGCAGCGATTTGGTCCGGCGGATTGAGCCGGTGATCGAGCCTCTGATCGGCGGAGCCATCGGCTGGCTTACCTACGTCAACGATTGCGAAGACGGCGCACTCCTGGAAGCGTTGGCTGGCTTTGGGATTTCTAGTTTCATCGCGCCGGGATACGAGAAATGTCTCCGCCGGGGGGAACTGCTGCTGACGGTGCGGTCGATCACGGCCGTTCTGGCCGACCGCGCGGAGGGAGTTCTCCAGCGAACCGGCGCGCATCACATTTTGAGGGCGTGCACCACCGCCGCCCCGGCGCCGAAAAGTCTGCTTCGTGCAGACATCCAAGTGAGGGCCGCTGCGCCGGGCCAGTCGCGCCGCTGAATTGTTTGCCTGCTCAGATGGCGCGGACGAGCTTGGCTACTTCTTCGAGCACTCGGCGCGTGGTCTCGGGGCGGGTGGTTTCGGAATACACGCGGAGCATGTGTTCGGTGCCCGACGCGCGCACCATCACCCAGCCGATATCGCCGAGGAAAATCTTGATGCCGTCCAGATTTTCGCGGCGGGCTACCGGCCAGTCCAGAAAATGGTTCAGCTTGGGCGCGGCGAAGTGCGGTAGCGCGCGTTCGGCTTGGCCGCTCTTGAGCGTGAGGTCGACGCGGCCGTAATGATGTTGGCCGAACTCGCCTTGCAGCATGGCCACCAGTTCGCCGAGATGCTTCCCGTGCCATGCCATCACTTCGGCTAGCAGCAGCGCGTTGACGGTGGCGTCGCGCTCGGGGAGATAGAGCTTCGTGCCGATTCCGCCGCTCTCCTCGCCGCCGAGCAGGATGTCTCCTTCGAGCATGCGGTCGCAGATGTACTTGAAGCCGATGGGCGTCTCCCACACTTTGCGGCCGAATTTGGCGGCGATTTTGTCGATCATCTTCGTGGTGGAAAATGTTTTGGCCACTTCGCCCGTGAGGCGGCGGGTTCCGGCTAGATGCCACAGCAAAATCGAAAAAATCTGGTGCGGCGTTACGAAGTTGCCGTCGCGGTCGATGGCGCCGATGCGGTCGGCGTCGCCGTCGAGCGCGAAGCCCGCGTCGTAGTGCCCCTTGCGAACCGCCTGGCGCAGCGCTTCCACGTGCGGCTCGATGGGTTCGGGATTTACGCCGCCGAAAAGAGGATCGCGCGTGCCGCGAATTTCGTCCGTTTCGATTCCGTGGCGGCGGAAGATCTCGCGCAGCAGGCCGCGTCCGGCGCCGTGCATCGGGTCGATCACATAGCGGAATTTGGAGGCGCGCAGGCGATCCCAATCGACTAGCTTTTCGATTGTGTCGAGGTAGGGCTCATGGATCTCTAGGGATTTGATCAGTTCTTTGCGCGGCGGGAGCGGCGGCACTCCTTCGCGGAGCACCTGTGCGAGTTCCACTTCGATCTGGGCCACTATGGCGGGCGACGCCGAACTGCCATAGCTTGCCTTGAACTTGATCCCGTTCCAGCGATAGGGATTGTGGCTTGCTGTGATCTGGATGCCGCCGGAGGCTCCGCGCGAGCGCACCATCAGCGAGAGTGCGGGTGTGGGCGCGGCGTGTGCGGCTAGCCATACTGGGGTTCCCGTTGCGGAAATGGCCTCGGCGGCTACTCGCGCGAAGTTTTCGGAGCCGAAGCGCGTGTCGTAGCCGACTAGAATCCCGCGCTCGGGATTGGCGCCGCGCACCACGTAGCGCGCGATTGCGTGCGCCACCGTGCGCACATTTTCGTATGTGTAATCCTCGGCGATCACGCCGCGCCAGCCGTCAGTTCCGAATTTAATCGTCGTCATAGTCGGTTGCTAGATTAGCTTGCGCTGCTTTTTTTCCTCTAGCCATTTTACGATCTTGCCCACGTCCTGCGAGCGCTCGCGGGAACAGAGCAGCAGGGCGTCGGGGGTTTCCACGAGCACGACGTCGCGCACGCCGATGGCGGCTACGAACTTTTTGGGGCTCCAGAAATAATTGCCTTCGGCGTCGAGCGTGAAGTGAGCGCCCGCCGATACGTTGGCGCCGTCTTGCGCCGCTAGCAATTCGTAGACGGCGGCCCAGGAGCCGATGTCGCTCCAGCCGATTTTTGCGGGAATTACGGAGACGCGGGCGATTCCCTCGGTGCGGGTGGCGGGCTCCATGATGGCGTAATCCACGGAGATGCTTTCGATCTTCGGGTAAATGCGGCGCAGGGCGGACTCGTATCGTTTGGCGCCGATCGACTTGGCCAGTTCTAGCAGCGCGGTGTGCGTTACGGGAAGGAACTTCTTCAGAGTTTCCAGAAAGGTGGAGACGCGCCAGAAAAACATGCCGGCGTTCCAGAAATACTTTCCCGACGCCGCATATTCCTGCGCTACTTTCAGTTCCGGCTTTTCGGTGAAGCGGCGCACCTCGTACGCCGTCACGCCGTTCGGCAGTGCGGCGGCCGCGCCGCTTTCGATGTAGCCGTAACCGGTCTCGGGGCGGGTGGGCGGAACGCCCATCACTACCAGATTCCCGGGCGTTTGGGCGAGCGCGAGAGCCGCGCGAACGAGCTTGCGATAGCCGGGCACGTCGGCAATGTAGCTGTCGGAGGGGAGCACGGCCATCAATGCGTCTCCGTGTTTGTGGGCGAGGTGCATGGCTGCGAGACCGATCGCGGCGGCTGTATTTCGTCCGACAGGTTCGGCCAGCACTTGTGAGGCTGGCGACCCGCGCATTTCCCTCTTCACGGCCGCGGCCTGCTCGATGTTTGTCACCACCCACATGTTCCCCGAGGGCACCACGGACTCTAGGCGCTTTACTGTCTGGCGCAGCATCGTTGCGTCACCGGTGATATTCAGGAGCTGCTTTGGCGTGCGAATCCGGCTGCGCGGCCAGAAGCGCGTGCCGCGCCCTCCGGCGAGCAACACGGCGCAGACCGGCATCGACTTGCTCTTGGCGCTTTTCTTCATGAATGAACCACCCTTGCGATCGCTTCCGGCTGCACGCCGCGCGCGGCCATGCGGCGGGCGAATTCGCCGGGATCGGCGGGAACGTAGGTTCTTAGCAGGGATGTCGGCGCCTCGGGCAGCAGCTGATACCCGCCCAGGGCCGCCGCCATCATCCACACCTGCGTCGGGCGATAAGGTGTCAGCTCGCGGCCGTGGCGAATATGTCCGTGGCCTTCCAGAAAAATCAGCAGGTCGAAGTGAGTGCCGGACGTGCCGGCGTCGATGCGCTCGCTCGAGTCCCACTTTTCCGTGGCGAAATAAGGGCACTTGGCGAGATAGGTTTCCGTCAACGCGCCCTGCTTCACGTGCACGGGATCGACTTTCCCGCCAAACTGCGCACCGAAGCGCATCACCTGCAAAGCACGCTCGATATGCAACGGGCGCATCTTCCCCTGCGTGTCTGGACGATTGTAATCGAACACGCGATAGGTGAGATCGGAATGCTGCTGGATTTCGCAGAGCAGGAGCCCCGGCCCAATCGTGTGCGCCGTGCCGGCAGGAACGAAAATAGCATCTCCGGTATTCACCGGAACGTGCGCCAGGCAGTCCTCGGCGGTTCCGTCGGCGATGGCGCGCTCGAACTCCCTGGCGGTGATGTGCGGCTTCAGCCCCACCAGCACTTCCGCCCCGGGGCGCGCGCGCACCGCGTACCACATCTCCGTCTTCCCGCGGCCTCCGGCGGCTGCTTCGTGCTGCGCGGCGAATTCGTCGCCGGGATGCACCTGCACGGATAATTTGTCTTCCGGGAAAAGGAATTTCACCAGGAGCGGAAAATCGCCGCCGCGCTTCACAAGAGTTCCAGTCCATTCCACCGGCATTTCGGGCCAGGCCTCGCGAAGCTTACGGCCCGAAAATGGTCCGGTCTCAAACCGGCATTCGTTGCCGGTCATCCAGGCCTCGCCGATGGGCTCTGCAAGGCCGGACTTTTCAGGAAAAAACGGAGCGAGAGAAAGCGCGCCCCACGGGCGGGCGCTGAACACAGGCTCCAGTCGCGCGGGGGAAAGAATCACTGTGCCGGGCCGGAGGAGCCGCCAAAAAAGTGAGCGAGCCGGCGCAGCCCTTCTTCGATCCGCTCGATCGACGTGGCATACGACATACGGACATATCCCGGCGCGCCGAACGCTTCTCCGGGCACCACCGCGACGTGCTCGCGTTCGAGCAGTTTTTTAGCGGCGGCCGCGTCGCTGGGAAGGTCCGCGTTGAGATGCGCGGAAATATTGGGGAACACGTAGAACGCGCCTGCGGGCGCCGCGCAGGCGATTCCGGGAATCGCGCGCAAGCCCGCGAGAATGCATTCGCGGCGCCGCGAGTACTCGGCCAGCATCGCGTATACCGAATCCATCGGCCCGCGCGCAGCTTCCAGCGCGGCATACTGCACAATCGACGTAGCGTTCGAGGTGGACTGGCTCTGCAGCTTGGTCACCGCCGCGATCAGCGGCTGCGGCGCGAGAAGGTAGCCCATGCGCCAGCCGGTCATGGCAAAAGTCTTGGAGAACGATCCGGCAATGATCAGCCGCTCGCGCGAACCCGGCAGGCTCGCCACCGTAAACGGCCTGGCGCCGCCGTAGGTAAAGTGCGAATAGCATTCATCGGAAAGCAGCCAGACACCGTGCCGCCGGCAGACATCGTAAATCCGCGCGAATTCGTCCGGCGGAATCACGGCTCCGGTGGGATTGCACGGCGAGTTGACGATCACCATGCGCGTGCGCGAGGTGACGGCCCGCTCGACATCGGCGGCGCGCAGGCGAAAATCGTCCTCGGCGCGCGTCGGCACAAACACCGGCTTTCCCCCGGCATATTTCACGATGTCCGGATAGCTCACCCAGTAGGGAGCGGGAATGAGCACCTCGTCGCCCGCGCTCACCAGCGCGCAGACGGCATTGAAGATTGCATGCTTGCCGCCGGTAGTAACCACGCACTCCGACGCTCGATACGCGGGCGACGACCCCAGCTGCACCGCGTGCCAATCGCAAATGGCCTGCCGCAGCGGGAGAATCCCCGCCCCCGGCGTGTATTTCGTACGGTTCTCTTCGAGCGCCTGGATTGCCGCGCGCTTGATGTGCTCCGGGGTAGGGAAGTCCGGCTCGCCAGGGCCGAAATCGACCACGTCGACGCCCTGCGCCTTGTACTTCTCCGCCTCCTGCAGCACCGCCATGGTGGGCGACACGCCGATGCGGTTCACGCGGTCGGTCAGCCGGATAACGTCGTCGATTTTCGGTTCCGTGATTTTCAGTTCCGTGATTTTGAGTCCCGTGCCGCGTTCCATCCGGCGCCTCGTCCGCTCGTGCAAATCTACTTCAGCTTATCGCGCAGCCGCTGCTCCACCAGCGCCGGCACGAACCCTTTGATGGGGCCGCGCAGCCGCGCCAGTTCCTTCACCAGCCGCGAACTCACGAAGCTGTAGGCTTCGGCGGGCAGCATGAACACGGTTTCAATCTGGGATTCGAGCTTGCGGTTCATCATGGCCATCTGGAGTTCGTATTCGTAATCGGAGACCGCGCGGATGCCGCGCAGGATTACCCCGGCGCTGCGCGATCGGGCGAAGTCCACCAGCAGGCCGTCGAAGACGTCCACCTCGACATTTTTCCAGTCGAAGGTGACCGCCTCGAGCATTTCGACGCGTTCCTTCACCTCGAAGAGCGCGTCTTTGTCGGGGTTGCGTGTTACCGCCACCACCACCTTGTCGAAGATCATGGCGGCGCGCGCGATCAGGTCGAGGTGCCCGTTGGTGACCGGGTCAAACGACCCCGGATAAATGGCGATAACCTTCTTATTCCGCTGGGTATCCATTCGGTCGGTAATTCTAAATCATTACCCGGCAAATTCACAGGATGGCTTCAGGTTGGTAGTTGGTCAGTTTCCGGTAAGCCGACTACGCGAGAGCTACGCCTTGCTAAGGCTTTAACGTGGCCGACCGAAGGAAATCTCGAACCTCCTCAATGCTGTACGCAGGTCTCCGGTGATGCACGACGGCATGGCAGTTGGGGCAGATCGGTCTCAGATCGCCGACCGGATCGACGACGTATTTGTCGCCGATCTCCGACAGCGGGCGAAGGTGGTGGACGTGGATATAGTCCCTAACCACCTCCCCGTATACCGACGAGAAGTTGAACCCGCAGATGCAGCAACTGGTACCATGCCGCTCGATGCACCTCGTGCGGGCCTCCGGATTACGCTCGTAGGCATTGACCGTAATCGCGCAGACAGCGCCTTCAATCATTTCCACTGGCTCGATGATCTCATCGGCCAGGGCGAAATCGCGAGCCTTTGGTGTCCTTATCCCTGTCAATTTCTGCTCGAATGCAGCGTAGCCCTTCGGATCTAGCTTCTGCTTCACGTGGCCAAATCCAGTAAACTCCGGCCAAATAGCGCTAATTACGTCCGAACCGACCGGATCGAAGACCCTGATGGATTTAAAATTGAAATACCCTTTGTAACCGTCGTCGTCCGCCTTCTCGAATTGAGTTGCCCCATCGAATAAGGCAGTGGCAACGATGCTACCTTTGCACTGAAATAGCACCACCGCGCCGCGCTCTGCTCTTAATCCCTTCCTTCGGTAGTGGTAGTATCCGTGTCTGAGCGGTAGCCTATCAAGAAAGAACTGCTGTTGGAGCTCTTCTACGCTCGCTAACCCTGGAAATTCATCGGTGAGATTCATTGGCAAGATCCGTATTTCCGGAGGCGTATTGCTCATTTTGGAATACTCCATGTCGTTTTAGCTCCTGTCAGCCGGGCTCGGAATATGTCCGACTAACTCGGCGCTGCGGCCTGAATATCCTGTCAGGATTTACCGCTCGATCTTAAACCCGATTCGCAGCCTAACCTGGAACTCCTCAATCTTGCCGTCCTTAATCCTGCCTCTTTCATCGGCGATCTCAAACCATTCCATGTTGCGTACCGTCTTGGCCGCTTCGGCGACAGCGGCCTTCGCGGCCTCCGCGAAGCTCACGAGCTTACGCCTAACAAGGTCAAAGGCCAATAAGAGCATCGGGGGGCGGACCGCTCACTCCCGATAAACTGATTTTTTCATCGTCTTCTTCGTGGCATGGCACTGCGCTGTTCCGCTAAGATCGACTCATATTTTCGGCGATGCCGGGATTTGCGCCGCTCGAAATAGCGCCTCGTTTTCATGGTTTCCGTGGAATTCTGAAGAGGGCAGGCTGCTTAACCCCGCCAATCGGGAGATTGGCGTTCCCAGGGGGGCGGCGGATAAATGGCGATAACCTTCTTATTCCGCTGGGTATCCATTCGGTCGGTATTTCTAAATTATTACCCGGCAAAATCACAGGAAGGCTTCAGGTTGGTGGTGGGTCAGTTTCCGGAAATCCGACTATACGTCCAAGTGGAATTTGCAGGGGAAAATGCAAATGCGCCACCGCAGGGAATCCTACGGCTTACTAGGCTAAAGGCGTCGGAACTTTGCGGCGGCCACGAATAATCAGCACAGCACCAGCCACAAGTGCCAGCGCTGAAGGGGCGGTTGCGGAATTGATTTCAGGAACAGCGACCCCTATCACAGGCGAGAGGATACCGGCGCTGACCGCCACGCTCGAATTCTGTATGATCGATCCCCCCAGCCCTTGCGGCTCGATTGTCAATCCCACTCCGCCGCCAGCGGTGAATTGAAATGGGGTGAAATTATTCTGCGCTAAGAGTTGGGTAGATGTTCCCACTAGGTCTATGATAGTGGATGGCGGACTGATGAAAGTTGAATTGCTTAGCGTCCTTGTGGTTCCCAATAGGTTTAATGAGTCCGAAAGGCTGTAGGCGGTGATATCTCCGGCTGTTAATTGACCGAGGTGTCCGTCGGTCGTTATTGTGCCCGTGAGGATGTCGCCCGCAATATTTGTATTAATCGTGTAGGTGATGGCGTCGGCCCGCACTGTGGGCGCGAGGCTTGCGACAAATACGACGGCGATGATCCACAATGATCTTCGCATCATCTTCTCCCTGGCAAAACGCTCGGACTTTGTTTGGTGTCTCATTATTGAGAACGGATTGTGCGGGCGTTGCTTCATGGAGTCAAAGCAATTTTCCATGAAAATCGCGCAAAATCACGTAATGTTAGTACCAGAACTCACCTAAAGAGAATCTGCCCGTGTCGATTGCTTCAACTCAACTGTGCCTCGTGCATCGCAAAGTTGTCCGCTGATTGTGAGAATTTACCGCTCGATCTTAAAGCCGATTCGCAGCCTGACCTGGAACTCCTCAATCTTGCCGTCCTTAATCCTGCCTCTTTCATCGGCGATCT
>CAZRKW010000109.1:0-12424 GCA_964600355.1 uncultured Acidobacteriaceae bacterium | reverse complement strand
GGCAAAATCGGAAAGCGTTGGTTTTCCGTCAGGAGGCCTGGTCTCAGGCGGGGCTGCCGAGCGAGCTTGATTGGACGCTGAGGCTTGCCCGCCCAGAACGCCCGATGGGGCCGCAGCCAGCAAAAGAATGGCGGCGAGCCAGAACAAACTGAAATGCCTGCCGAAGGTCATCTTCTTATTCTTGCCTCGCGTTTGGGGGCCAAACGGCTTTCCTGCAACTGCCTGTCGGACATGATCATTAGACACGATCAGGGGATTGTTTGGTAGCGGCTCAGCTTCTGGTTAGGGCGTGACTCAGGACCTACCTAGGTCTTTGCATTGCCTCGACGTGTCCGGTCGTATACAGTCCCCAGTTAGGAGGTCCACGTGTTCGGGTCGCGATTCTTGTGTGCTCTGGCTGCTACTGGCGGGGGGTTGCTCCTTGCGGCTCTAACGGCTAGCCCACAAAATCCGACGCCTGACTTGAAAGCTCCCGTAGACTTTGATCTACCCGCTGAAATGACCGATCTCTACGGCAATTATGATTCTGCTGCCGGTCTTTCTATTTTCGTGCCGCCCCCGGTGACTCCATGGAACATGATCACCGGTGCAATCATCGAGGACACTTCCGAGACGCACCCACCGGATCAGAAACTGGATGTGCGAGCTTTTTTTCTGTCTACGGTTCCCGGTTCGGGCAACAAGGAAGTCCTTCTAGCAACATTTGGAGTTCCCGACAGCGGTAACTTCGATTGCGACGCCTGTGCACCGTCTATCGGCGCTGCGCTGTTCAAAAGGTTCACCGGAGGCTGGACGCGCGAAGCTTCCGAACCGCCGTTCCTCGATTTCGGCGGGTTCGGCCACCATCCCGATGCTAAGTTAGTCCAGTACGGACCGCATCGTTACGGAATCCAACTTGAGTCAAGCGGCGCTCACCAGGGCAATATCTTCACTACGGTAGCGTTGCTTTTGCCCTGGAATGGCAGATTTCGAATGGCTTTGCGCACAGAGACCCTGGCGAACAACACGGAGGATGAGAGCGCGGAATGCACGTCGTTAGGGGATGAACCAGACAGAGACTATCGCCTGCGGTCTTGCTACTCCTATCACCGCGAACTGAAATTCGTTCCCGGACGCGATTCGCAATAGTATGACCTTGTCGTCACGACGTCCGGCACAGACTTTAACGAGTCTGGCAAAGTTGCCGATATCAGCGGAACGATGCGTCTACGGCTTCTTGACGGCAGATACCGCGCAGATTGACGATGGTCAATCTTACATTCGTAACTCCCGGCAAGTCGCGTTACCGGAAACGGGCCCGCTACCGATGGTTTGGTAGATGCACCTAAAGCGAGCGCTTGTGCGTCATATTTAGAAGGCGGAGACCCAGCCCTTGGGAAAGCTTTGACGCTCCCCGTCGCGTAGACCATAATGGAGTGAAGAAGCATTCATGAAAATCACTCTTAAGATTGCCGGGTGGGCCCTTCTCATCGCAGCAAGCATTGCTGCTGCAACCAGCCACACATTCGCGCAGGGCGCGGCACCATCCCCTGCGGCTGCCGGCACGCAATCGCCGGACGCGTCGCAGGGCGACGTTTACTACTACTTTACGATGGGGCATTTGCAGGAGCAGCAGTACGAAGTCTCAAACAGCGCCGATGCGGCGTCGGCCTCGATTGACTCGTACAAGAAGGCGCTCGAGTTGCAGCCGAATTCTCCGGTGATCATGGAGCGGCTGGCCGAGATTTACGCGAAGTCCCAGCGGATACGCGAGGCGGTCGCAGAGGCGCAACTGGCGCTGAAGTCCGACGCCGACAATGTGGACGCGCACCGCCTGCTGGCCCGCATCTACGTGCGGAACCTGGGGGATATGAGCGGGGGGCCGGCGCAGGAAGAAAACCTGGCGAGGGCTGTCGAGCAGTTCCAGGCGATTTTGAAGATCCAGCCGGACGACGCTTTTTCCGCGCTGTGGCTGGCGCGGCTGTATCGCTTCGAGAATAAGCACGACGACGCGGAGAAGGTTCTGCGCGGGGTCCTGAATCACGACGCGGATAACGATCAGGCGCTCGAACAACTGAGCCAGCTGCTCGTCGATGAAGGCAGGTCGCAGGATGCGATCGACCTGCTGGAGAAGGCGGCCGGAGATACTTCCTCGCCGGACGCCTACGACCTGCTCGGCGACGCCTACACGCAGCAGAAGAATTACGCGAAGGCCGAAGGGGCGTACCGCAAAGCCGTGGACGAGGATCCGGACGATCCGGGACACCGGCACGGATTGGCGCAGGCTTTGTTGTCTCAGGATAAATACGCCGAGGCTCTGGAGCAGTACACGAAGCTCTCGCAGCTGGAGCCGGGCACCGCGGAAAATTATCTGCGCATGGCGCAGCTCGACCGGCGACTGGGAAAGATCGATGAGGCGGAAGCGAGCCTGCTGAGGGCCAAGCAGCTTTCTCCGGGAAGCATCGAGGTTCTCTATAACGAGGCGCTACTGTACGAGGACGAGAACCGTTATGACGATGCCGTGAAGGTCCTGACGGACGCGATCGCCGGCGTGAAGAACCAGGCCGGCAACGAGGACAACTCGAACGCTCTTTCGATTCTGTACGAGCAGCTGGGGCATGCCTACCGCGAGGCCCGGAAATATCCCGAGGCGGTGCAGACCTTCCAGGAGATGGAAAAGCTTGGGCCTGATGCGCAGAAGCGGGCCGAACTGCTGTTGATCGAGACGTACCGGGACAGCCACCAGATCGATTCCGCCATTACCGAGGCGAAGAAGGCGCTGGATGCCTCTCCGAAAGACCCGGGGATCACAGTGTCGCTGGCGATGCTTTATGGCGAGAAGTCGGACGCTGCCCAGGGAACCAAGATCCTGCAGGGATTGCTGCAAGGGAACGACAGCGACCAGGAAATTTATATCGATATCGCGCAGGTGCAGGAGCGCGGGAAGCTTTACGCCGATGCGGAACAGTCCGCGCAGAAGGCCGAACAGATGGCGCGCGACCAGGATGGCCGGGAGACGGCGTGGTACATGCTGGGCGCGATCTACGAGCGGCAGAAGAAATTCGATCTGGCCGAGCAGCAGTTCCGCCGGGTGCTCGATGCGAGTCCTAACAATGCGGCGGTGCTGAATTATTACGGATACATGCTGGCCAACCGCGGAATCCGGCTCGACGAGGCCACCACGCTGATTCAGCAGGCCGTGCAGCAGGACCCGAACAACGGGGCTTATCTCGATAGCCTGGGCTGGGCCTATTACAAGCAGAACAAGCTGACCGAAGCGGAGCAGTATCTTCAGAAGGCGGTGGACCGCGAGGGACACGATCCGACGATCCTCAGCCATCTGGCGGATGTGTACATCAAGCTGGGACAGAATGAGCGCGCCGCCGAGCTGCTGGAACGTTCCCTGGCGGAATGGCAGAAGGCGACCCCCGCGGATTACGAAGCGGACAGGGTGAGCGAGATCGACGCGCAGCTGAAAACCCTCAAGAAACGCCTCGCGCAAAAATCTTCCCCGGACTTGGTGAAACCGCAGTAAGTTTCCGGCATGAAAAAAACGTTACGATTGCCCGCATTTGCGAAAGTGAATCTCTGCCTGCACGTTCTGGGGCGGCGCCCGGACGGATATCACGAGCTGCGCACGATTTTTCAGGCGATTTCGCTGCACGACACGCTGGAATTGTCGCTGGCGCCGTCTGCGGCGGGCATTACGCTGGAGACCGACGACGCCGGTTTGCCCGTGGGGCGGGAGAATCTTGTCTGCCGCGCGATTGAAGCGATCCGCGGAGAGATCGGATTGCGGGGCGGTGTACACGCCAAGCTTGCAAAGCGCATCCCGGTGGCGCGCGGGCTTGGGGGAGGATCGAGCGATGCGGCGGCGGCATTGATTGGCATGCTGCGGCTCACGAAGAAAAAGGTGCCGCTCGCGCGGTTGATGGAGATTGGGGCGAGTCTGGGGGCCGACGTGCCGTTTTTTCTCTTTGGCGGGCGGGCGCTGGCAACCAATCGCGGAGACGAGATTTATCCGCTTACCGACGCGCCGAAGCGGAGCATTCTGGTGGTATCGCCCAAGGGGATCAGCGTGAGCACGAAGGATGCCTACGGGTTGGTCTCTCAGGAATTGACAAATCGCTCCAAACCCCCTAACATCTGGGGGTTCTGCGCTCTGTGCTGGAGCCGGCCGGGAGCGGTCTCGAACGACTTCGAGGGACCCGTTTTCAGCCGTCATCCGCGCCTTGGAGAAATCCGGGCGGGGTTGCTCAAGCGAGGAGCCGCAGATGCCGCGCTGGCGGGTAGCGGGTCGGCGGTGTTCGGAGTATTCCGAAACCCAGCGCAGGCGCGCCGAGCCGCTCGGGCGTTCCCGGAAGATTCGGTTTTCGTCGTGGAGACCCTTTCCAGGGAAAAATATGGCCGCGCATTAGGGTGGCGTGTCACCAGCTGAGGGATCATTTTGAACGACGGCAAATTCAAGGTTTTCTGCGGGACTGCGAATCCCGCCTTGGCGGACGCTATTTGTTCGTACCTTGGAGTGACGCGCGGCCGGGCCGAGCACGGCAAATTTTCCGATGGCGAGACGCGGTATCAGATTCTCGAGAACGTGCGCGGCGCGGACGTTTTCGTGGTGCAGCCGTGCTGCAATCCGGTGGATTTTCACCTGATGCAACTGCTGCTGATGATCGACGCGTTCAAGCGCGCGTCGGCGTGGCGGATTACGCCGGTGATTCCGTATTACCCGTACGCGCGGCAGGACCGCAAGGACCGGCCTCGCGTGGCGATCTCGGCGAAGCTGGTGGCGGATTTGCTGGAGACGGCGGGATCGAGCCGGGTGCTGTCGCTCGACCTGCACGCGCCGCAGATTCAGGGATATTTCAACATCCCGGTGGACCATCTGTACGCCGCGCCGGTGCTGGTGGAGTATTTTCAGAGGAAGAAGCTGGGGCCGATCACGGTGGTTTCGCCCGATGCGGGCGGCGTGGAGCGGGCGCGGCTTTTTGCGAAGAGGATCGACGCGCCGCTGGCAATCGTCGATAAGCGGCGCATCGACGTGAACGTGAGCGAAGTGATGCACCTGATCGGCGATGTGTCGGGGCGGCCGGCGCTGGTGATCGACGACATCATCGACACGGCCGGGACGCTGGTAAAAACCGCCGAGGCGCTGATCAAGCACGGGGCCACGAAGGTGTTTGCCGCTTGCACGCATCCGGTGTTCTCGGGGCCGGCGGCGGATCGCATCATGGAGTCGGAGATCGAGGAAGTGGTGGTGACCGATTCGGTGCCGCTGAACGGGAATGCCAAGAAGCTGCCGAAAATCACGGTGCTGAGCGTGGCGGAGCTTCTGGCGCGGGGAATCCAGTCGATTCACGAAGAAACGTCGATCAGCGAACTCTTTATTTGACGCATCCAAATTGGGTGCGACGGGAATACCAATTACGTGAAGGCCTAGGGCGAGGAAGGGACGTATGGAAACATTTACGGTAGAAGGCAAAGTTCGAGAGGAACGCGGCAAGGGGCCCGCGCGGCGTACCCGGCTGACGGGCATGGTTCCGGCGGTTCTGTACGGCGGACGCAAGGACTCCGTGTCGCTTGCGGTGAACGCGAAACAGGTGGCAAAGATTCTGCGGTCGGAGACGGGGCACAACACGATTTTCACGGTGCGCGTGGCCGATGGCGCGGAAGAAAAGGCCATGATGAAGGATTGGCAGGTGGATCCGCTCTCCGGGGCGCTCCTGCACGTCGACCTGCTGCGCATTGCCATGGACGTCCGGATGCGCGTGCGCGTGCCGGTACACACGTTCGGCGAGCCGCAGGGCGTGAAGATGCAGGGTGGCGTATTCGAAGTGGTGACGCGCGAAATCGAAATCGAGTGCTTGCCCGGCGACATTCCGGAAGAGTTCAAGATGGACGTGACCGGCCTGATGATCGGCAAGCAGTTGCGCGCGGGCGAGATTCCCCTCGATCCGGAGAAGATGAAGCTGCTGACCGATCCGCTGCGCGTGATCGCCCACGTGGTTACGCTCAAGAAGGAAGAAGAGCCTGCGCCGGAAGCGGCGGTGGCGACGGAAACCGCGGCAGCCGAGCCGGAAGTCATCAAGAAGGGCAAGAAGGAAGAAGAGGGAGCAGAGGGCGAGGCGGCGGCTCCCAAGGCCGAAAAGAGCGAGAAGAAGAAGTAGGGCTCCGCATTGCCAGTGGTGCTGGCGATTCGGGTGCGAGGCCGTGCAGCCGGAGTTTTTGAGCCGAAGATATGAGATTGATCGTCGGGCTCGGCAATCCCGGCCCTGAGTACGAGTGGACGCCGCATAATCTGGGCTTTCTTGCGGTGGATGCGCTGGCGGAGCAGGCTCGTATACGCGTCACGCGGCCGGAAGCGAAGGCTCTGGTGGGGCGCGGCGAGTTCGCGGGAGAGGAAGTCGTTCTCGCGAAGCCGCAGACGTTCATGAACCTGAGCGGCGTGTCCGCGCGAATGCTGCTTGAGAAGTACGGGCTGGACCCGGCGCAGATGATCGTGCTGGTGGACGATGTGGACTTGCCCTGGGGCAACCTGCGGATCAGGGAACACGGCTCGGCCGGAACGCACAACGGGCTGAAGTCAATCGTCGGAGCGGTGGGGCAGGAATTTCTCCGCATCCGCCTGGGAGTGGGACCGGAGAAAGTCTGGGGCGAGCTTCGGGATTACGTTCTGAACCCGATGGGGCGCGCTGAACGCGAGACGGCCACGCAACTGGTGGCCGACGCGATCGAGGCAATCCGGGTGATTTGTACCGAAGGCGTGAGCAAGGCGATGTCGCGGTTCAATCGCAAAGCGACGCCCTCGGAAGAAAATTCGAAGGAATGAGCGCTCGCCGGAACGCGGCGAGGAATCGAGGAGACATGGAAGAGCGCCAGTACGATCTGATTTTCATTTGCCGGCCGGACACGCCGGAAGCCGATATCGACAAGGTGATCGCGACACTCGAGCACACCGCCACCGAAAAGGGCGCGCGCATCGAGAAGACCGACAAGTGGGGCCGCAAGCGCATGGCTTACCGCGTGAGCCGGCTGCGCGAGGGATTCTACGTGTACATGGACGTGCGTTCGGCCAATGGCGAGGTGGTCAAGGAACTCGAACGGCGGCTCAAGGTGGCGGACCCGGTCATCAAATACATGACCATTCGCGTCGACGAAGAATTGAAGCGGCAGGAGAAATTGAAGCGCCACCGTGAGCGCCGGGCTGCGCGCCGCCCCCGCAAGACGGTACCGGCATCCGCGCCGGCGGCTCCGGCTCCGGCCAGCGAGCAGAGCGCCGCAGCACTTTAACCAACTTTCATCCGTTTTTATCTGGGAGAGATTAAATGGCAGACGAACACGCAGTACAGCAGCATCACGCGGGACCGCCGTCGTCTTCGGGACACCCGGCAGGCCCCGGCGGACCGGGAGGCCCGCGTCCCCAGGGAGGTCCCCGGCCGCCGGGCGGCCCGATGAAGCGGGGCAAGCGGAATTTTGTCCGCAAAAAGAAGGTGTGCCGGTTCTGCGTCGATAAGGTGGACTATATCGACTACAAGAAGGCCGACGTGCTGATGTCGTTCATTCAGGAGCGCGGGAAAATTCTTCCCCGCCGGATGACCGGGACCTGCGCACGGCACCAGCGCTGGCTGGGCGTCGCGATCAAGCGAGCGCAGAATATCGCGCTGCTGCCCTTCGCGGCGGAGCTTTAGAGCACCCTGGAAATTCAGGAGTTGCGGTTCCTGAGGGGGCACGATCCGAAGGCCGTGCCGGAAGGCGCAGCCACAAGATTTACTAAACGAAATCGCAGAAAAGCAGAGGACTGAACCATGCAGATCATTCTTCAAGAAGATGTCGAAAAGCTGGGCAACCGCGGCGAACTGGTGGAAGTAGCCGAAGGCTACGCGCGGAACTTTCTGCTTCCGCGGAAGCTGGCGCTCGAAGCTACCGCGGGCAACAAGAAGAGGATCGAGAAGATGCGTGCCGCCTTCGCGAAGAAGGAAGCGTCCGAGAAGGAATCAGCGACCACGCTGGCGGGGCTGCTTGCGAGTGTGTCGCTTGAATTCGCGCGCAAGTCAGGGGAAAACGACCAGCTTTTCGGTTCCGTCACCTCCGGCGACGTCGCCGAGGCGCTCGAAGCGAAGGGATACAACATCGACAAGCGGAAGATCGTGCTGGCCGAGCCGATTAAGGCCGTCGGGGAGTACGACATTCCCGTGAAGCTCTACCGCGAAGTGACCGGCAGCGTGAAGATCGTGGTTCGCAAGGAAGAGTAAGAGGGCTCGCTTTTAATAGAATTATTGGCTGTCACCGGGGCGCCCTTGCGGCGCCCCTTTTTATTGAGCATTTTTATTGCGTGCATGGGCGGCGTTCGTTGATTTTGAGTTTTTGCACATTCCAGGTGATTTCCACATTCACTACGCGAAGTCCATCCTTGACGCGCCCGCCAATGTTCCCCACAATGCGATGCGCTCTTAAACCGGAAACAAAAATCTCCGACTGAAACGAACGCAAACGCAAAAAGCACAACTAAGAGATGGGGCTTGCACGTCCCGATTGGATAGGCGAAACTAAAGCGAAATGGCGACTTCGGCTGACGTAACCCTCGAAAGACCGCTTCCCAGCAATATCGAAGCGGAGCGCTGTATCCTGGGCGCGGTGCTGCTCGATAATCACGTGCTGAATACCGCCGTGGAGCGCTTGCGCTCCGAGGATTTCTTCCTTTCCCAGCACCGGCACATCTTCGAGCGCATGATCCAGCTCGCGGAAAAGCGCCACGCGATCGACACGGTCACGCTGATGGAGGACCTCAGCAGCCACGGGGTGCTCGAAGCGTCGGGCGGCGTCGCGTACATTTCGCAGCTGGCCGACGGCCTGCCGCGCGTCACCAACGTGGAGCATTACGCGCGCATCGTGAAGGAAAAGGCCGTTCTGCGCAGCCTGATTCATTCCGCGGCGGCCATTCAAGAGCAGGCGCTCGCCGCGGGGGACGAAGCGGACACCATCCTCGACCGCGCCGAAAACGCGATTTTTCAGCTGGCCGAGGATCGCGTGCGCACCGGCCTGATCGGCATCAAGGAAGTGGTCCGGGACGGCTTCGAACGCCTCGAGAAAATCTTCAGCGAGGGGCGGCGCATCACCGGCCTCGCCACCGGATACGCCGGGCTCGACAATGAAACGGCGGGCCTGCAGCCATCCGAGCTTATTATCCTGGCGGCGCGGCCCTCGATGGGCAAGACAGCGCTGGCGTTGAACATCGCGAGCAATATCGCGCTGCGGCACAAATTGCCTGTGGCCATTTTCAGCCTCGAAATGTCGAAGGAATCGCTGCTTCTGCGCATGCTGGCCGCCGAGGCGCGCGTGGACGCGCACAAGTTCCGCACGGGGCACATGAACCGCGACGACTGGGGGAAGATTACCGGCACGCTCGCGACGCTTGGCGAAGCGCCGATCTGGATCGACGATTCCGCCTCCTCCACCGTGCTGGAAATGGGGGCGAAAGCGCGCCGCCTGGTGCGCGACGGCGGACTTTCCGTGATGATCGTCGACTACCTGCAGCTGGTTGTCCCGGCGGGTTCGGGGCGCGGCACCAACCGGCAGGAAGAGGTTGCGGGAATGTCGCGGGCGCTCAAGGGGCTGGCGAAGGAACTGAAGATTCCCGTCATCGTGCTCAGCCAGCTCACCCGCGCACCGGAACGCGAGGATCGCAAGCCGCAGCTTTCCGACTTGCGGGAGTCGGGAGCCATCGAGCAGGATGCGGACGTGGTGATGTTCATCAACCGGCCGAACTTTTACAAGACAGACCTCCCGGAAGAAGACCGCGCCAAAGCCGAACTCATCATCGCCAAACAGCGCAACGGGCCCACCGGCACGCTGAATTTCGTGTTCCTGGGCCGCCATACGCGGTTTGAGGAAGCGGCGCCGGATGCGTGGAACTCGGGGGGCGAAGAGTAGGCGTTTCAGTGCAGCGCCGAGAACAGGCCGTATCCTCACTAATTCCTGCGAATGTTTACCCACACGGTGCGAAGTTAAATACCTTTTTGAATTTTGATCGCGTGCGCGGGGAATTGTCTGGCATTCTAAATGAACATGTCCAAAGCAATTCATGCCGGGGGCCGGCCCGTGTGGGCCGAGATTTCCCTCAAGGCGATCATCAAGAATCTGCGGGTGATTCGCCGCCACGTGGGGCCGAAGCCAAAAATTCTGGCGGTGGTGAAGTCGAACGCCTACGGCTTAGGCGCCGTGCCGATTTCGAAGGCGCTGCAGAAGGCGGGAGTCGAGTGGTTCGGAGTCACGTGCGGGAATGAGGGCGTGGAACTTCGCGAAGCCGGCATCCGCAAGCGGATTCTGGTGCTCACCGGATTCTGGCCGGGCGAAGAGAAGCGGCTGATCGCGCATGGGCTGACGCCGACGGTGACGCGTCTGGAAGACGTGCGGCATCTGGAACGCGCGGCGAAATCGGCGCGTGCGAAGACGGCTCGCGTGCCGTTTCACTTGAAAATCAATTCGGGCATGAACCGGCTGGGAATCTCGCCGTCTGAAATCGACGCTTTCGCGAGTGCGCTCGCGGATTGCCGCCATATTCGGCTCGAAGGCACTTTTACGCATTTTGCCTCGGCGGAGGATTTCAGCGCGCGGCAAACCGACGATCAGGAGGACTTGTTTACAAAGTGCCTGGCGCGGATGCGCGAGCTGGGCGTGTCGCCGGGGATCGTGCATCTCGCCAATAGCGGGGCGATCTGCGCGCGGCCGAGCACTTATGCGGACATGATCCGGCCGGGAGCGATTCTCTACGGCTACTACCAGTCTTTCGACCCGCCGCAGAAGGGCGAGGAAGTGCGGGAGCGGCTTCCGATCGAGCCGAGTCTTTCACTGCGCGCGCGGATCATCACGCTGCGCGATCTTCCGGCGGGGCAGGGCGTGGGATATTCGGCGCGGTTCGTTACCGCGCGGCCTTCGCGCATCGCGGTGATCAACGCGGGCTACGCGGACGGCATTTCGCGCCAGCGCACCAACCGTGGCTGCGCTCTGGTGCGCGGGCGGCGCGTTCCTCTGGTAGGCGCGATTTCAATGGACCTTACGACGCTGGATGTGACCGACCTTCCCGATGTGAAGCTGGGGGATGTCGTGACGATCTACGGCAAGGATGGCAATGACGCGATGGTGGTCTCCGACATCGCCCGCGAAATCGGTACGGTAACGTCCGACCTTCTTTGCGCGCTCGGCCGGCGCGTTCCCCGCTATTACCTCTGAGACAAGACACGCGAAGGATCGCGTCTGGAACTTTCACCACACGCATACGCCTGTTGTATCGACTTGCCACGTTGACTTGCGATTTGCGCTCGGTGCTATACTACGCTCATCATTGCAGGCGGGCGTTCATCGCCGACTCCATTCATGCCGGCTTCGCATACTTCTTCATAGCGCCGGAAGACAGGTCAAAGATCATAGGGGCCATCGACTCATAATCGCTGATAGGCTCATACGTTTTATAAGCTTCACAGGGTGCCACAATGCAACGGACTTCGAGCGTTCCCGGCCGGGCGCCAGCGCCGGCTGTTTCCGATCACCCGTCTTCGAAAGCGCATTCGTACTCACGCGCGTCCCAGGATCGCGTCGGATCGTTCTGGGACATGCTGGGCTTCCGCCTGATCTTCCTGGTCTGCTGCGCCGTCGCGGGCTTCCATTTCCGGCCGTTCAGCGTGTCGAAGGAAATGGGTGCGCTCGGCGGGTTCGTGTTCGCGATGGGCGTTATTTTGTTCGAGGTGCGCTTGCGCCGGGCGAGCCTGCGGCGGCTGATCGGGGCGGCCACCGGTTCGATCCTGGGAATCCTTGGCGCTTACCTGACTTCGCTGATCCTCATGCACACGATCATGCCCGAGAGCACGCGATCGTTCTTCAGCCTGGCGATTTTCCTGGTGATGGCCTATATCGGGCTGGTGCTGGGAGCGAACAAGGGAGACATGCTGAATTTGCAGGCGTTCGGCGGGGTGTTCGGCAGCGAGCGCAATGCCAAGCATTCGGTGAAGCTTTTGGACACGAGCGTCATCATCGACGGGCGCGTGGCCGACATCGCGGACGCATTGTTTCTAGACGGAACCATCATTATTCCGCAATTTGTTTTGCACGAACTGCAGCTCGTGGCCGATTCGGCGGACCCGCTGAAGCGCCAGCGCGGGCGGCGCGGGCTGGAGGTGCTGCAGCGCGTCCAGAAGATGCCGCATTTGGAGGTGCAGATCGCGGACGACGACTTCGCGCACATCGCCGAAGTGGACCTGAAGCTGATCGAGCTGGCCAAGCGGTACGACGCAAAAATCGTGACCAACGATTTCAACCTGAACAAAGTGGCCACGCTGCAGGGCATCGAGATCATGAACGTGAACCAGCTGGCGAACGCGCTGAAGCCGGTGGTGCTGCCGGGCGAGGTGATGCGCGTGTTCATCCTGCGCGAGGGCAAGGAATACAATCA
>CAZRKW010000108.1:0-12476 GCA_964600355.1 uncultured Acidobacteriaceae bacterium | reverse complement strand
CGAAGCGCATCGAATGCTTGCCGTGAACCCAGGAGAAATTATCGACGATCTGAAAGACCTTGTCGTTGACGATGTAAGGCCCGTTGGTCCCGTTTCCGGGGGCACTCAGGCCTCCCGAGAGTTGCTGAATATTCGGAATGCCCCAGACCGCGGGAGCTAACGGGGTATTCAGACCCAGCTGCGCATTTACGTTGGTGACCCCGGCCAGTTGCTGGCCGAGGACGTTTACAAAGGTCGTTTCCCCGAACCGGAATTCATTGACCTTGGTGGCCGAGAACACGTGCGTGTTGCCAACCACAATCTGCCGGGAAGTGGTGAAAATCGTCGTCCCGGAGAGCGGCAGGCTAGGCATGACGGTGTGTTCGTTCGTCCAGCTGTAGCGTCCGAACCATTGCGTACTCGCACTTTGATTGAAATCGATCCGCTGATTGAACTGTTCGAAAATCTCCTTGGTTGTCTGCGGATTCAGGAAGTTATTGGCAACCGTCGCCGTGGCCAGGTTCGCCTTCGGCCAGTATGGCATGTAAGCGACGGAGGCTGAATTGAACAGGCTTGACGGAATTTGATTGTTCACGAAGGGCACATCGGTGAACGGATTATAAAGCTGAACCGGTTTGGACCCTGTTAGCGCGCTGGAGAGATCGCCGGTGAACCATGCAGCGGGCGGCATCGTATACAACGTATTGACGGTATTGTTGAACGTGAGGCGCTCGAAGTTCGACATGAAGAACAGCTTGTTCCGGCCGTTGAACAGCTTGGGAATCCACACCGGCCCGCCGAGAACGAAGCCGTATTGATTCTGTTGATAGAGGCTTTTGGGCTGCTCGACCGCGGTGAAATCGTAATTCTTGGCATCGAAGAAATCGTTGCGGAGGAACTCGTAAACCGATCCGTGGAACGTATTGGTGCCCGGCTTGGTGGAGGCGTTTATCTGCCCCGCTTCCCATCCGAATTCGGCGGGGTAGACTCCACTTTGCACTTTAAATTCCTGCAGCGCGTCAATCGACGGAGATTGGACATACAGGTTGAAATTGGGGTCGGTATTCGCAACGCCGTCCAGCGTGTAGTTGTTCCATACGCCCCGGTACCCGGCGATAGAAATATTCGTATTGGCGCGAAGGCCGCCCTCCCGGCCAACCGCCTGGCCAGGGGGATAGAAATTCGTGTTCACGTTGGGGCTGAGAGCGACCAGGTTCAGATATTGGCGCCCATTCAGCGGAAGGTCGACGATCTGCTGTTGCTCGATGACGGTGCCCACAGTGGCGCTTTCGGTGGAGAGCAATTCCGCCGATCCGCTCACTTCGACGGTTTGGGTGGTCTGGCCTACCGCGAGCGTGAAGTCCACCTTTGCCGCCTGCTGGACTTGCAATTCGATATTGGTGCGTTCGACGGTTTGAAAGCCCGTTATTACCGCCTTTACGGAATAGAAGCCCGGAACTAAATCCGGAATGACGTAGACTCCGGCAACATCAGTTACGGTCGACCGCACGGCATTTGTTCCCACATTGGTGGCCGTGACCGCGACATTGGGCACCACCGCGCCGCTCGAATCCCGTACTTCCCCAGTGAGGCTGGCAAAAGTCTGCGCTGAGGCGTACCCCGCCGACAGACACAGCCCTAGCACAAATACGAAAAGCAATTTACGCATGGAATGCTCCCCTTATCCCGCGAGCCGGCACAACTCATAGGATCGATTTTTTCAGGATGATCCCTCTGCTCACTGGGTTATGGCACACACCGGACGCCCTTAACGCCTCCACTCTTGCGCTCTTGGGTGCCTAATGGCGCGGAGTCTAGTCCCAGCAGTTTCGGCATGTCAAGCTAAATTATTAGAAGCTGTAATATATATAGGAACGTTACTAGCGAGCGAAAATATCGAGGCGAGCGCTTCGTAGGCGTGCGGAATCGTGTGCGATAACGAGGGGGATCGATAAAGCGATGGTGCCGGAGGAGGGAGTCGAACCCACACGGCCTTGCGACCAACGGATTTTGAGTCCGCCGCGTCTGCCATTCCGCCACTCCGGCGCGCTGATTATCTTAGGCTACCTTGCGAGTCGCGGCAACCTCGTTGTCTCGTGCTACGAAACTGACGTGCGTTCGCAGCCACGGCAGACAGCGTGTTGCCGCTTTCGTTCCACGGCGTGAATTTTATAACCTGTTAACGTTTCTTGCCTCGCAAAGGTGCTACCGTCACTCCCAACGGAGGGACCGTGGAGGCGATAAAATCCGAGGACAGCCTTTGGCTGCTTCGATGCAAGAACGAACGATGCCGAAAGGTTTTTGACTACTGGGGCCGTGTGCGCCCTACCAAACCTATCCACTGCACGCACTGCGGGAAGGTGTCCTTCTACGGCGTCGCGGATTTCACAAGGCACGAATCGAAAGAATAGTCAGGCCCAGGCGCGCCACGCCTCGGCAAGAATCGTCTGGCGGCCCGGCCCGGAATCCTTCACACTACCGGCAAGAGGTGTATATGCGGAACTCTCTGGTAGCCGTCTTCAGCGGAATTCTATTGCTCGCGATATCTGCTTCGCCTGGCCGAGGGCGCCAGGGCGGGGAAGCGCTTCCCAGCCCGCCTGCCAAGGCGAGTTGTACTTTCCCCGATGGGAAAACAGTCCGTGTCGATTACTCAAGTCCGCGCATGCGCGGCCGGAAGATTTTCGGCGACCTCGTCCCCTATGGCGAAGAGTGGCGCGCCGGCGCGAACGAAGCGACCACGTTTATCGTCAACACGCCCGTGCTCGTGCAGGAGAAGCCGGTTCCCGCCGGCAGCTATACGCTTTTCACCCTCCCCACGCCCGACAAGTGGACGATCATCATCAGCAAGCAAACCGGCGAGTGGGGCATTCCGTATCCCGGCAAAGAATTCGATTTCGCGCGCATCCCGATGAAAGTCTCGAAGCTGCCCGCGCCCCTCGAAAACTTCACGATAGCCTTCGACAAATCAGCGGGCGGCTGCACGATGCGCCTCGACTGGGAAACCACGCGTGCTTCGGTAGAAATAACCGAGAAAAAGTAGAACGGGGATACCGCGAGGCGAAGCGACAGGGTGTGGCGTCTAGTTGTGGTGGAACTTCACATCCAGCGGGGTATTCATCGCCGGCACGTGCATATGTTTCTTCTCGAAAGCGGAAATCTCCGCTTCGTGCACCAGGCTCAGCCCAATATCGTCCAGCCCCTTCAGCAGGCATTCCTTCCGGAACGGATCGATCTCAAATGAATAGCGCAATCCCTCGCTGTCCGTAACCAACTGCTGCTCGAGGTCGACGGTCAGCCGATAGCCTTCGTTTTTCTCCGTGCGTTTGAAGACTTCGTCGATCTGTTCGTTCGTCAGGGTTACGGGAAGAATCCCGTTCTTGAAGCAGTTGTTGTAGAAGATGTCCGCGTAGCTGGGCGCGAGAATCGCCCGGAAACCGTAGTCGAGAATCGCCCACGGAGCATGCTCGCGGCTAGATCCGCATCCAAAATTCGCGCGCGCAACCAGCACGCTGGCGTCCTTATACCGTGGCTGGTTCAAAATAAACTCAGGGTTAGGCTTCTCCCCGGGCAAATAGCGCCAGTCATAGAAAAGCACGCGGCCAAAGCCTTCGCGCGTGCACAACTTGATGAACTGCTTCGGCACCATCTGGTCGGTGTCCACGTTCACGCGGTCCATCGGCGCCGCCAAACCGGTGTGCTTGATGAAAGGCTTCATTACTCGGCTCCGTTAGCGCTCTTCCAGTTGCGGATATCCACGAAGTGGCCCTCGATGGCCGCCGCCGCGGCCATGGCCGGGCTAACCAGATGCGTGCGGCTGCCCTTGCCCTGCCGGCCTTCAAAATTGCGATTCGACGTGCTTGCGCAGCGCTCGCCGCTGGGCAGGACATCGTCATTCATCGCGAGGCACATACTGCAGCCCGCGTCGCGCCACTCGAATCCTGCGTCGCGGAAGATTTTGTCCAATCCTTCCTTCTCCGCCATGGCCTTCACCACGCGCGATCCCGGCACGACAAGCGCCTGCTTCAGCGACTTCGCTACATGCCGCCCTGTTACCACCTTGGCGGCGGCGCGCAAATCCTCCAGCCGCGAATTCGTGCACGATCCGATAAACACGCGATCGAGCGCGATATTTTCAATCGGCGTACCGGGCTTCAGGTCCATGTACAGCAGCGCACTCTCGGCGGCCTTGCGGTCGACAGGATTCTGGAACGACGAAGGCTCCGGCACGCGGCTCGTCACCTGCGTCACCATGCCGGGATTGGTACCCCAGGTGACCATCGGCGCGAGTTCTTCCGCCTGCAGTGTCACCGTGGAGTCGTATTGCGCGCCCTCGTCGGTTGCGAGCGATCTCCAGTATTCGACGGCTTCTTGGAAATCCTTGCCCCGCGGCATGAACGCCCGCCCTTCCATGTAAGCGAATGTCGTGTCGTCCGGCGCCACCATTCCCGCACGCGCGCCGCCTTCAATCGACATGTTGCACACCGTCATGCGGCCTTCCATGGACAGCCCGCGAATGGCTTCGCCCGTAAATTCCACCACGTGCCCGGTACCGCCGCCGATTCCGATCTTCCCGATGATCGCGAGCACGATGTCCTTCGCCGTCACCCCGTGCGGACGCTTTCCGCGCACTTCGATTTTCATCGTCTTCGATTTGCTTTGCGACAGGCACTGCGTCGCCAGCACGTGTTCCACTTCGCTGGTGCCAATGCCGAACGCAAGCGCCCCGAGTGCGCCGTGGGTAGAAGTGTGGCTGTCGCCGCAGACGATCGTGCAGCCCGGCTGCGTAATCCCCAGTTCCGGTCCGATCACGTGTACGATGCCCTGGTTCTGGCTGTTCATGTCGAACAGGTTGATGCCGAACTCCTCGCAGTTCTTGGTGAGTGCCTCGAATTGGGCCGCCGCGTCCGGGTCAAGCAGAGAGAGCGAGCGGTTTTTCGTCGAAACGGAGTGATCCATCACCGCGAAGGTCAGTTCCGGCCGACGCACCTTGCGCCCCGCCGCCTTCAGCCCGGCAAACGCCTGCGGCGAAGTAGCTTCGTGGATCAGGTGCCGGTCGATATAGAGCAGCGCCGGCTGTCCTGGTTCTTCGTGGACAACGTGCGAATCCCAGATTTTCTCGTAAAGAGTGCGAGGTGCCATGCGCTATTGTTCCCGCTTCGCCGAATTTCCCCGGGCAAACTCATCCCGAGCTGCCTTATCGCCGTAGAACTAAATTGTAGCAATTCCGCTCAGGATTGTAACCACCTCCGGCGAGCGGCAGGTTTTGCGGCAGTTTATCGGTCCGCTATTTAGGACTCCGTCGAGCTCATGTCCGGCACGTCTACCCCGAGCGCGGTCGCGAGATCGATCTGGTGGTCCTGCTCCTGAACGAGGATTTGCCGGATTTGTTCGGCCATCGCAAACTCCCCCAGCTCTTCGCACTGGCGGATGCGCTCTCGATAGTTTCGCACCGTCTCATTTTCGTTGTTCAGATCGAAGCGCAGCATTTCCTTCGGGTCGTCGGAGGTTTTAACGGGTTTCGGCGTCACGGTAGGCATTTTGCCCAGGTAGTCGATCTGGCGGGAGAGCGTCAGCGCGTGGTCGAGTTCCTGCTTCGCGTGCAGTTGAAGCTGGTCCGCGATATTCATGTACGCAGCGCCTTTCAGCACCTGCGAATACACCACGTATGCGATCACGGCCTGGTATTCGCGCGACAAGTCCTCGTTCAGCAATTCAGCGAGACGATCCCGGGTGATCCCTGTTTCTTTGTGGCCCTGCTTTGCTGCCGCCATGTGTTTTCTCCTTTGAGATTGTTTTCAGCGTGAGCGAATGAGTGGTCGCACGTGTCCGCGAAGTGCCGGGAGGCACGCGAGGGCGCATCCATCATAACCCGAACCAGATTTCTTCCATGCTAGAATCGCGCTTGTGAAAGCCGGTCTTGATGTCAGCCCCGCTGCCACCGGTATTGCGCGGCCCAATTCGCGCGTTCTGCGCCCCTGCCCGCTTTGCAATGCCGCGGAGCGCAGGCCGTTGTTCGAGCGGGACTCCTGGCAAATCGTCGAATGCGCGCAATGCCGGATGGTATTCATCGGCACCGAACTCGACTACGCCGCGCAAGTCGAAAATCATGACTGGCTCGATGACTATCCCCGGGAAATGCAGCGCCGCAAGGAACGCCATCCTTTTCTCCTGTTCCTGTCGCGGCGCACCCGCTGGCTTCGTCCGGAAACCGAAGGCCGGCTGCTGCGGCAGACGCGGCACTGGAAAAGGGAAGGGAAGCTCCTCGATTTCGGTTGTGGGGACGGGAGGTTTCTCGCCCGCGCAAACGGCACCTTCGATGTGCTCGGCATCGAGATCAGCCCGAAGCTTGCCGATCTATCGCGCCGCCGAGTGCCCGCTGATAAAATCCTCGAAGGTCCCGTAACCGAGCTTGCCTGCACCGCTCTGCCTGAAAATCACTTCGACGTAGTAACCCAATTCGGTTATATCGAGCATGAATGGCAGCCGCTGGCCGGCCTTCGCGCCGCGCATCGAGTGCTCAAGCCCGGTGGCGTCACCCTGCTCAAGACACCGAACTACGCCTGCTGGAACCGCAACGTGATGGGCGCGGACTGGTGCGGCTATCACATCCCCGCACACTGCAACTATTTCACGCCCGAAACATTGGCGAAGATCCTTCGCCGCGCCGGCCTCGAACCGCTCCCCCGCCCGCTTCTCGACCGCCTGCCCACCAGCGATTCTCTCTGGATGGCCGCGCGCAAGCCCGCCTAACGCGCATCCGGTCGCCGTTGCCAGTAGCGAAAGAACACCAGCCCGAAAAGAATCAGCGCCAGGCCAATTGTCGATCGCACCGGCCGCATCAACCATAAGCTCGTCGTCAACGCCACCGCGCCGACAACGAAAAGCCCCGGCAGCAGGGGATATCCAAACGCGCGATAGGGCCGCGCAAGATCGGGCTCCGTCCGTCGCAAGCGAAACAGCGCGATCACCGCCAGCCCGTAGAAAATCCACGTTGCAAACACGAACAGCGACGTGAGGTCCTCGAAGGTCCCCGAGAGCGCCATCACGCTGGCCAGCGCGCACTGAAAAATCAACGCATTCCCGGGCGTTCGGAATTTCGGATGAACGCGGGCGGCCATCCGGAAGAAAAGTCCGTCGCGCGCCATCGCGTAATCCACCCGCGCCCCGCTCAGGATCGAGGAATTAAGCGTCCCCAGCGCGGAAACCACCATCGCCAGCGTGATCCACAGCGCTGCCCCGTGGCCCGCAAAACGTTCCACCACATCGGATGCCACGTGCTGCGATCGCGCCACCTCGTCAAAGGGAAGCGCATAGAAGCACACGGCGTTGAACAGCATGAAGAGCACCGCTGTGAACAGCACTCCCCCCACCAGTGCCCGTGGGATGTTGCGTGCCGGATCGCGGACCTCCGAGCCGACGAGATTCAAGTCCTCCCATCCGTCGTAAGCCCACAGCGATGCCGCCAGCGCCGCGAGAAATCCGCCGAAAGTGCCCCATCCGAGCGAGCCGGGCCAGAGCGGATGAAAATTCGCAGCGCTGCCACGCGCCAGCGCGAATCCCGCCGCGATAATCGCCAGCACCGACGCAACCTTCAGCAGCGTGAGCGCCACCTGCACCCCTCCGCCGAACCTCACGCCGAGGTAGTTGATGAACGTCATCAGCACCAACGCGGCCACCGCGAGGGGTTGCGCCCAGGTAAAAGCAAATTCCGAATGCTGCTGCGCAAAAAAGGGCAGGCGCGGGTGAAAGACGTAAATCGGCGCCGCAATCGCAGGCGTCAAAAATGACCAGAACCGCAGCAGCCCGGCGGCAATCGCCGCCGCCGATGCGGGCCGCCCCACGATCGAGTGCATCCATCCGAATAAAAATCCCCACACCGGCCCGAACGCCCGCCGCAAATAGGCGTACTCGCCGCCCGCCTCCGGCATCGCCGCGCCAAGCTCGGCGTAGCTGATCGCGCCAAACAGCGAAAGCAAGCCCCCAGCAATCCACGCCGCGAACACCACGGAGACCGAACGGCCCTCAGCTGCCATCTCGCTCGGCTTAAGAAAAATTCCCGTGCCAATCATCGTGCCGACGACGATCGCAGCTGCCGCCCAGCTCCCAAGCCCGCGGACCAATCCCGGCTGCGTCTCCGTGCGGTCCAGCGGCGCCACTCGATTCGTTGCCATTTAGAGAATTGCCTTAACGGCAGCGTGCGGCGTGTTCGCGGCCGGCGCCGGGCCGCCGCCCGCGAGGCTTGCGAGCGAACCAACCGCAAACGTCACCACGGTTCCCACGAGAACGTACCACGTGAACGCCAGCCGCGTCAGAAACGTGACCCCGATCATCGTAGCAATGCCCGCGGCGAACCCAATCAGCGCCCCCGTTTCGTTGGCGTGCCTGTTCCAGGTGCCAAGCAGAAAAACTCCCAGCATCCCGCCGTAGGTAATCGACGCAATGGTCAGCCCGGCCACGAGCACCGGTCCCCAGCGGACCAGTCCGAGCAGCCCCAGCAGCAGTCCCCATCCAAGCGTCATATTCCGCGACCGCCGCAGCGAGCTCTCCTCGCTCGCGCCTGGGCGTGACCCTGAATTTCGCGACAGGTCGATCACGCTCGACGACGCCAGCGAATTCAGCGACCCGCTTGCGTTCGACATCGCAATCGCGAATATCGACGCCAGCACGATCCCGCGCAATCCCGCAGGCATGTCGCGCACGATAAATTCGGGGAATATCCGATCCGCATCTCCGCCGCTCTCCGCAAGAAAAGCATGCTGCGCGTAGACGAAAAGCATCACGCCGATCACCAGAAACAGCGCGAACTGCACGAAGACAATCACGCCGCTCGCCAACAGTGCCTTCTTGCTGTCGCGTTCGCTTCGCGCCGCGAGCAGCCGCTGCACCATCGTCTGGTCGGTCCCGTGGCTCGCCATCGTCAGAAACGTCCCGCCGATCAGGCCGGACCAGAACGTGTAGCTCTGCGTGAGGCTGAAGGCGAAGTCGAACACCCGCAGCTTTCCTCCCGCCGCGGCGGCGGCCTGAGTAACTTCGGTCCAGCCGCCCGGGATCTTGTGCAGCAAGAGAAAGAAAGCCGCAATCGCTCCCGTCATATAGAGCGCGAACTGGATCACGTCCGTCCAGATCACCGCGCGCATCCCGCCCTCAAACGTGTAAAACATCGTCAGAGCGGTCACGATTGCAATCGACGCCCGCTCTCCCGTCCCGAAAGCGACGCTGACCACCTTGCCGATGGCCGAAATTCGCACCCCTTCGGCCAGCGTTCGCGTCCCCAGAAACACCACCGCCCCGGCCGATTTCATGCGCCCGCCAAATCGCTTCCCCAACAGTTGGTAGGCCGTGTAGAATTCGCCCTGGAAATACTGCGGGACGAGCACCACGCACAGCACCACCCTCGCAGCCAGGTAGCCCAGCACAAGCTGTAGGAAGCCAAGATTTCCGGCGAAAGCGATCCCAGGCGTGCCGATGATCGTCAGCGTTGAAGTCTCGGTGGCCACAATCGAACATGCTAGCGCCCACCATGGCGCCGTGCGGCCGCCGAGAAAATAGTCGCGAAGGGTTTGTTGTCCCCGGCGAAAGCGGGCGCCGAATGCGGTGATCCCTGCGAGATAGACTGCGATGATGGCGAAGTCGATGGGGCTGATCTGCATGGCGCCGCGAAGGCGAGTCGCGCGATGCTAACCGCCCGCTTCAAATACTGTCAAGCAAAGTGAGAACGAATGCCAGAAAAAGCGTCCGGGCCTGACACCTCCTATTTCCTCGGCTTCGATGGGGGTGGAACCAAGACCGAGTGCGTCCTTACCAACTCCGAAGGCGAGATACTGGTCCGCGTCACCGCCGGGCCCTCGAATCCTCTTCGGACCGGCTACATGCGCGCCTGGTTTTCCCTCAGCGAGGCAGCTGACTCCGTTCTGGCGCGCCAGAAAATCAAGGCGGGCGATATCAGCGGCGTATGCGCGGGGTTGGGAGGGGCAGGCCGCCCCGGCGTTGCCAAACGCATCACCACATTTTTTGACCGCAGCTTCCCGAACGCCCAGGTTCGTGTAACCACGGATCTCGAAATCGCCCTCGAAGCCGCCTTCGGCGCCGGTGAGGGGATCATACTGCTGGCCGGCACGGGCTCTGCCGCCTTTGGCCGCGACGCCAATGGCCACACCGCGCGAGTAGGTGGACGCGGCCCCTGGTTCAGCGACGAAGGCAGCGCCTTCGATATTGGCCGCCGCGCCTTTGCCGCAGTCACCCGCGCCGAAGAGCATCGCGCGCCGGAAACCGCCTTGTCTCAAAGGCTCTTTCGCTGGCACCAAGCACAGAGCTGGGATTCTCTCCTCGAGCGCATCGCTAAGAATCCCGACGACGTTTTCCCCCAGACGTTCCCACTCGTGGCACAGCTCGCGGATAAAGGCGACGCTGTTTGCCAGGGCATTCTTGACGGCGCGGCCGGCTCGCTCGCCGAACTGGGGGCTTGGGTGGTGAAGGAGTTGGGCTGGCGCGAAAGGGAAGTGCGAATTGCGAAGGTCGGCGGCGTTCACGGCCGCTCGAAGTACCTGGACGCGGCCATCGAAGCCGAGCTAAAGAAAGCAGCGCCGCTAGCGCAACTGGTGTCGCTCGAGATGTCACCAGCAGACGCCGCCGCGCGCATGGCGATCCGTTCCTCACGTGCAAAGGGTAATGCTGCCTGATCCCGTCGCGCAGGTCGATCGTGCTCGAACGGCCTCCTCGGAAGAATTAAAAACCCTCGCCCACGAGACCAGCGAAGAAGTCCTGCTCGCCATCCTCGAAAATCCGCACTGTGAAGAGCCTCACATCACGATTCTTCTCGACCGCCTGGACTTGCCCGCAAATGTGCTGAGCGCGATTGCCGCGCAGAATAAATGGATTGCAAGCGAAGGCGTGCGGTTCCGTCTCGCCGCCCATCCGCGTACGCCAAAGCGCATCGCCATCGCCGTGGTCCGGCAGCTCTACGTTTTCGATCTCGTCCGCTTGAGCCTGCTACCTTCCGCCCCTGCGGACATCAAGCGCACCGCCGAAGAAATCCTCGTCGCCCGCGTGCCCCAGCTTCCAGTGGGTCAGAAATTGACGCTGGCCCGGCGTGGACCGGCGCGCGTAGCCGGGGCGCTTCTGGCGGAAGGCCATCCGCAAGCCATCAAAATCGCCCTGAACAATCCGTTTCTAAACGAAAGCCAGGTGCTCAAGGTCCTGGCAAAAACGGGAGTGCCGGAGCGCGTTGTCGGAGCAATCGCCCAGCATCCCAAGTGGGCTGCCCAATACAACGTGCGCACGGCGCTCGTACGTAATCCCCATACACCGGCCCCTGCGGTGCTCGCATTCCTTCCGCAACTCACGCCGCACGATTTGAAGGAAATCGCCGGCCTCGCCGACCTTCCGCCCCATGTCCCGCGCTACATCGAAGACGAACTCAAATCCCGCCGAGTTCAGAAAACAGAAGATGGGCACTGAATCGCTCCTCTGGTATAAGAGTGAAGCGGATGGGAGGCCCATGGCCAAGCAATCGAACCAGGTGAAGTGGATTATCGCGCTCGGAGCGATCGTTCTTTTTGGCATCCTGATCCACTCCACGCTCCAGGCGACGAACGCCCAGTACGAGGTCTGCATGGACTTCCGCGGCCGCTCCCATTGCGCCGCAGCCGCAGGCGCAACTTCCAGCGTAGCCATTCGCAGCGCCGAGGAGATCGACTGCCAGATGCTCTCCAATGGCCGCGACGAAACCATGGTCTGCCTCGACACTCAGCCCAGCAGCGTCCGCGAAGTCAAAAAGTAGCCGCTCCGGAAATCTCTCACCCGGTGTCTAAATCCCGTGGGGGGCTGTTCGCGAAAATTGACACGCCGCACGCTGCTGCGTAGCATCGGGTGCTTCTGGGCCAACCGCCAGTCAACATGCTGATCAACGCGCCGACGAACGAGCGGACGAAAGAATGACACGCTGCCTGAATTGCGGAGCCGACCGCGACACCGACGTCTGCGGCTATTGTGGTCTCAACTCCTCCGCGGCCGAATTCTCTCTCCGCAAGAAGCTCCTCAACCGCACGGCTCTGTTCCTTCTAGGAGCACTGGCATTCGTCGTGGCCAGCGAACGCTATCCAGCGCTGGAGCTCGACAGCATCCTAATCTTCATCGGAGTCCTTTTCTTCCTCACCCTCGGTCTCGCCACGTGGCTGGAACGCCGCGCCCTGCGCCACTTGGAAGTCGAAGCCCTGAAGCGCATCTATTACGGACTCATTCCTCTCCCCTGGCTTCTCGCCGCGCTGCTGCTGGGCAACGGCGCCCTCGACACATCTCCCCCTCGGGTGGAGGTAGCTCGCGTGGTAGGTAAATTTGGCATGCGCGGCCCTGCCCCAAGTCGGCGTCTGGTGGTCGACTCCTGGCGCGAAGGTCACCGCGTCGAACGCATACCCGTCGATCGCGGCGATTTCGACCGCTTCACCGACGGCGATCTTGTCGAAGTGAAAGTCGCGGGCGGCCTAGTCGGCATCCCATGG
>CAZRKW010000107.1:0-12575 GCA_964600355.1 uncultured Acidobacteriaceae bacterium | reverse complement strand
GTGAAATAGTTCCGTCGGACCGTCGTTCCTAACTTCCCAGAACGCCGTTTCTGGACCACGATTCAAAGCAGGGCTGGAGCTGACCGCCATCCGGGAAACTGAGCTCGCGGCAATTACTTCCGGATTGCCGACCATCCGGACACAATCCAAAGAACCCATCTTAAATTAGTGGGATGCAGGCACTTGGTAGGATTTCAGGGCAAATTACTTCATCTGTTCTTGTAGCACCGCCACTCTTGCCTGTGCGAATCTTGCTAGCATTCAATAGTCGGCTACCGGTTTCGCCACTGTCCCGGTCTGCGACTTCATTACAGGGTATGGAGTTCGAATGAAGATCAATGTGACCCACTCCACGATTTATCACTATGACTTTCCGGCGATTTTGGACCCGCATATTTTCCGACTTCGGCCGCGCACGCACGGCGCGCAACGGCTGCTGGCGTTCGAGCTGCAGATTGCGCCCTTGCCGGCCGGCACCACGGAGTGTCTGGATCAGGACGGCAATCTCGCTCTGAACGCGTGGTTCAACGCCCCCACCACAGAGCTCAACGTTCAGAGCCGGTTCACGGCGGAGATGCTGCGGGAAAACCCGTTCGATTACGTCATCATCGGCGAGTCGCTGAATCTTCCGTTGTCGTACCGCAAGCCTTTGTCTGCAGCGCTGGCATCTTACAGGAATAACGCCAACGTCGCCGAACCGGTGAAGCAGCTTGCGAACTCGGTGGCAGCCGGCTCGCAGTGGAACTCGCTGACTTTTCTGCTCATGCTCAGCCAGCAGATCGTTCAGTCCTGCCGGCAGGTGATTCGACCCACCGGTCCTCCCTGGCCGTCGCATCAAACGCTAAGCCAACGGGAAGGCTCCTGCCGGGATCTGGCGGTGCTGTTCTGCGACGCCTGCCGGGTGATGGGAATCGCGGCGCGGTTTGTCAGCGGTTACGAGTGCGCGTCGGCGAACAGCAGGAATCCGTACATGCATGCGTGGGCCGAAGTCTATTTGCCAGGCATCGGCTGGCGCGGCTACGATCCTTCCCGCGGGCTGGCGGTCTCCAATAGCCACGTCGCCGTGGCCGCAGGATTCGACTCCGAACTCGCGGCTCCGGTCGCCGGCTGGTACTCCGGCGGGTCACCCTCGCACATGGAAGCTACGCTCAGTCTGCAGGTTGATACTTCCAGCTAAGAAAATCGCTATCCTCTCGCCCGCCGTTTGGCGTCGACCTCTGCGCGGCAATGCGGAAGTAATCGCCATGTCCCAATTCGCCGGGCCAGAGGTCTCTTCTGGCAAATCCTGGCCGGATGACGGCCATCCGGAAGTTATTCCGGGCCAGAAGTCCGCTTGGAGGAAGCTTGGGCTACTTTCCTCGAACGCCGTTTCTCGAAAACTTCTAGCCACTCCAAATCTTCTACCTCTTGTTGCTTCACAACGCATTCCTTAGAAATTGCCAACATCTTGCACGATATCAACATCATGGGTTACCATCAGGCCCCCGAATAAAGGGGAGGGTTATTGCCCCTGCTGGGAGTCACTCGATTACTCCAACGGAAGCCCCACGATATTCAGTCAAACGGAGCCAGCTCTTTTGGCGACGCACAACTTAACGATTTAAAGTAAAAGGAGGCAATTATGTCGAAGGCGGCCGCAGTCCCAGCACAGGAAAAAACGAAACCGAGAACCGACCTATCTACCGATGCCGTGATCGAGATATCGGCTTCATTGCGTCAATTGCTCGCGGACGTATTTGTGCTGTACGTGAAGACCAAGAACTTCCACTGGCATATGACCGGTCCTCATTTTCGGGATTACCACCTGCTCCTCGATGAGCAAGCAGGGCAGATATTTGACATGACCGATGATATTGCGGAACGGGCGAGGAAGATCAGCGGAACCACGCTTCGATCGATCAGCGACATCTCGAAACACCAGCGCCTGGCGGATAATAACAAGGAGTCCCTCAGTCCCGAAGAGATGCTGTCCGAGGTTCGCGCCGATAGTCTTGAACTCACGCGTTTTTTGCGCCAGACCCATGAAATCTGCGACAAGCACAACGACGTCGCCACTGCCAGCTTGATCGAAAACTGGATCGACCAGACCGAGCGCCGGACGTGGTTCTTGTCCGAGACACTCACTAATTTGTAATCGGGCCGCCCGAAAGCTATTCCGACACGAGGAGAATTCCTATGCCGACGATCACGACGAAGGACGGAACAGAAATCTATTACAAGGACTGGGGCAAGGGACAGCCAATAGTGTTCTCGCACGGCTGGCCTCTCAGCGCGGACGATTGGGACGGGCAAATGCTGTTTTTCGGCCAGCGTGGCTATCGCGTGATTGCGCACGACCGGCGCGGTCATGGGCGCTCCGGCCAGACGTGGGACGGCAATGAAATGAATACTTATGCGGATGATCTCGCTGAATTGTTCGAAAAGCTTGATCTCAAGGATGCCATCATGGTTGGACACTCGACCGGCGGCGGTGAAGTTGCCCGGTACCTGGGTCGTCACGGCACCAAGCGCGTTTCCAAAGCGGTGCTAATCAGCGCCGTCCCGCCGCTCATGCTCAAAACAGAAAAGAATCCTACCGGCGCGCCCCTCTCGGTCTTCGATGGCCTCCGAACGGCACTCGCGGCCAACCGTCCGCAGTTCTACAGGGATATCACCCTTCCGTTTTACGGATACAACCGGCCAGGCGCAAAAATCTCTGAGGGGATCCGAGAGCACTGGTGGTTGCAGGGCATGATGGGCGGCATGAAGGCACATTACGACTGCATTAAGGCATTTTCAGAGACCGACTTCACGGAAGACCTCAAGAAGATCGACATCCCTGTGCTGGTGATGCACGGTGACGACGACCAGATCGTGCCAATCGTCGCTGCAGGTCCCTTGTCCGCCAAAATACTGAAGAAAGCCACGCTGAAGGTCTATCCGGGCTTTCCACATGGGATGCCCGCGACCAATGCGGACCAAATCAATGCCGACCTGCTGGCGTTCTTTGAAGGTGCGGCTTCAGCATCGGCATAACCGACAATCAACACGGTCCGGAGGATGATCGTTCGCGCAACTCCCTTGCTTCCCGATTGGGGCCGATTCAACGACAGAATCGATCGGGGAGATAGATTTTCGCGGCAAACGGTACACTCTACCAGCGCTCGTGTGCTAGAAGAATTTGAACGTCGAGGCCGACCTCAGGGAATATAAGTTGAAAACGTGTAGTCCTGGTTTTTTTGCGGTGTGTGGCAGGTGAAGCAAGCTTGGACGGCATGGGCGGCATCGGGAACGAGCGGTTTCGACGGGTCGCCCCCGGCCCAGACTTGGAATCCCCATCCGCCAGTCGTCGCGTACTTCTTCGCGTCTTTAACCATTACCGTCACTGCCTTCTTTTTGCCTTCGACGTAAGAACCATCTTTCACCGAGAATTCGTGAACGTCGTCCGCGAAAACGGTCCCATCAGGATACGGAAACGGGCCGCCCGCTTTCAGTGTCTGCAATCCCCTCGCATTCACGTAGATAATGTGCATGCCACCGATTTGCCCGAACATCGGGCTGTCCTGGGTCACTATCATCGAATTCACCGTAAACCAATCCCGGAATAATTTCGGAAAGGAAACATCATCTCCGGCAGATATCGTGGAAGCAGCGCTCAAAGACATCAAAATTGCAGAAAGACCAACAATGCCTATGAGTTTGCGCAGCATCGGTGCTTCTCCAGGGCGAATTTGCGAGACAGAAAAATACCACCGGATCGTTTTTCGGTCAATTTGAAATGCTGTGGAGCGCGGCGATTCTACCGCAAGCCCGGCGCATCGATTGTGATAAGTTCAAAGCGGACGGGCTTTGTGTGTGGGCCCATTTAGAGAGTAGGGAGGAGCTTTGGCAGCACGGCTGGTATCGGTCAACGTCGGTCTCCCGCGGAACATCACGTGGCACGGCAAGACCGTTTACACGGGCATCTGGAAAAACCCAACGCAGGGACGGGTCAAGGTCCGGAGGCTCAATATCGACGGTGACGGGCAAGGAGACTTGGCCGGTCATGGAGGCTTGAACCGGCCGGTCATGGTTTATCAGCTGGATTCCTACCGTTACTGGGAGCGCGAGCTCGGCCGCAACAACCTCTCTTACGGACAATTTGGAGAAAATTTCACCGTCGATGGATTGCCGGACGCGGAAGTGTGTATAGGTGACCGATACCGCATCGGTTCGGCCTTGTTCGAAATTTCACAGCCACGCGTCACGTGCTACCGCGTCGGTATCCGCATGGAAGAACCGCAGATGCCCATGAAGTTGGTCGCTCATCACCGACCTGGCTTTTATTTTCGCGTACTGGAAGAAGGCGAAGTCGGCGCCGGGGACGACATTGTAAAGGTCGCAGATGGCACTGAGCACATGAGTGTCGCGGAGATCGACGCGATGCTGTATCTGCAAGGTCATACCCGCGAACAATTGGACCGGGCGTTGCGGATCCCGGCACTCAGCGAAGGATGGAAAGGCTCCTTCCAAGCAATTTTACAAGAGGAGACGAGAGGAACTCCGGCGAAAGGAAACGCCGGACTTGCACCCCCGAGCGGCCCTCCGCCGGCGTGGCCGGGATTTCGCCCCTTGCGAGTGTCGCGAATTGAGCGCGAGAGCGAATCCGTGACCTCCCTGGTGCTGGTCGCGGGGGACAGCCTCCCGCTGGTTGCCGCTCTTCCAGGCCAGTTTGTTGTTTTGCGCATGCGACCTAAGCCGGACGGACCAACTGTGTTGCGCAACTACTCGCTTTCGGATTTGCCTGCTAAGGATCACTATCGCGTGAGCGTCAAGCAGGAGGTGAACGGAACGGCCAGCACTTACCTGCATACGCAAGTACGAGTGGGTGATTCTTTGGACGTGGCAGCGCCTCGCGGCAACTTCACGCTCAGGCCGGGAGACAAACCGATTGTATTGCTGAGCGCCGGTGTGGGAGCGACTCCGGTGCTGGCGATGCTGCACGCGCTGGCAAATGAAGGTTCGCCACGCGAAGTCTGGTGGTTGTTTGGAGCCCGTAATCGCGAGGACCATCCGTTTGCGGAGGAGTCGCGCAACCTGGTTAAAACGCTGCCCCAAGGTAAGAGCTACATCCGATATAGCCGCCCTAGTGCGCAAGACCGGCCAGGGATCGACTTCGACGAGTCGGGACGTCTCGCACCCGATGTGCTCAAAAAACTTGGCGTACCTCGTGACGCGGATTTTTACTTATGCGGCCCTAGCACATTCTTGCGGGATTTGACGGCCGGGCTCACGGCGTCGGGAATTTCAGACGACCAAATACACGCGGAGATTTTCGGCGCGGGCAAGGCGATTACACCCGGCATCTCCGAAACGACGCAACGGGCTCCCCACTTACCGGAAGGGCCTGCGGGACCCGGTCCCCGAGTGTCTTTCGGGCGAAGCGGCCTCAACGCCTGCTGGGATCCAAAATTCCAGAGCCTTCTCGATTTTGCGGAGGCCTGCGATGTGCCGGTACGCTGGTCGTGCCGAACCGGAGTCTGCCACACCTGTGAAGGTGGGTTGATCTCGGGAAGTGTCGCTTACGACCCCGAACCGCTGGAACCACCCGCTCAGGGCAACCTGCTAATCTGCTGCTCCAAACCTCGGGACGACGTGGTTATTGACTTGTAACGCGAGCGAAAAAGCCGGGACCTGCCCCGGCCGCAAATCACAGGAGCTGGCGAATGTCTGATACACGCAGCACCGTCAACGAGTTTTTCCGTCGTCTCGGTCTGATGGACGCGGATGGGGTCGCCGCGCTCTTTGCTGAGGCTATCGATTGGTATGTGCCTGGCCCCAGCGATCTTCCCTGGACGGGCCATCGGAGCCGGCGCGAGGACGTGCCGGATTATTTCCGTACAATGTGGTCTCACTTTCATCTGGAGAAGAGCAACGTGAAGCTTGACCAGCTTCTCATTGAGGGTGAGGATGCCGTGGCGTTCGGCACTTTTAGCCACGTGACCAATACGACCGAGCGGCCATTTAGTACTCCGTTTGCCCTCCACGTGAAGATCAAGGACGGTGCAATCACCACCCTTCAACTGTACGAAGACACATATGTTGTAGGTAGGGTCTTTGGCGTGTGAGCTTGGACGAGCACCTCCGCCTCATTCCCGTCATCATCGATATCTATATTCGATGAGCGCCGGAGCCTTCAGACAGACCTATGAGCCGTTGGAAGAGGGAACCTGCCTAAGAACAACCCGATTTACATTATTATTGTCGGTGACAATCAGAAACCGTTGCGAGGACACAGTCGCAGAGGCGGGACCCCTCGCCGCAAGCACCTTCATCGGCCCGATCGCCTGGGCGATGCCCGCTCCATCAGCATTGGTTTTCAAGACCGCCAGAGGTTCGAGCTTGCCGAAAGGCACACGGTAGGACTCAGCGAGATATACCTGGTACTGCGATAGGGGAGCAAGGCCCGCAGCCGCGACCTCAACCAGATCGAGCAGGCCGAGAGAATTCACGGATACCGATGCCTGCGCGTTAGGAAATGCGGTTCCTCCCGCCTCCAGATGCAGGCGTGCGGAGTTGCCCGCCTCTCCCAGCGGGCTCAGGTTTTCGGTCCCACTGCCGTTGGGAACCGCGTTAGGCACATACACCAAAGCTTGTGTCGTCTGGCCAATCGGGATGTTGGCGATAACCTTGTTCGTCAACGAGTCAATCGCGGCGGCCGCGCCACCGTTCTCGAATGCAACATACACTCTGGATCCGTCACCCGACGGCCATATGCCGTGCGGAAGATTTCCGACCGGAATGGTAGTAACCAACGCCGGTTTCGCGCCCCTCCGAAACACTTTCACCTCATTCAATCCACCGATGGTGACGTAAGCAAATTTGCCATTGCGATTATTTGCGAAGTTCACGTGGTTCGTAATCGGTCCCGTATCCAGCAAAGCTTCCTGCCCGAACGGAGGCTTCGCGCTGAATATCTGCACCTTGCCGGCATCTTTCAGGGTAATCCATACCTCGTCGTTTTCCGGACTCACGGCGATATTGGGGCAGAACGGACTCGCTTGCGGCACGCGTTTAAGAATTTGATGCGACGCCGCGTCAACCACCGTTAATTCCGGAACGAAACTGGAGCAGACGAATCCGTACCGGCCGTCTGGGCCGAACACGGTCATCCCCGGACCGTTGGCCATTTCGATGCGGCGCGTTTCCTTCATGAGGAGGGGGTCGATTACAGACACATAGTTTTCGCCTCGCACCGTGACCCACAACTCTCGCCCGTTTGGTGTGAAGAATGCTTCGTGTGGCGACCGGCCCACGTAGACAATTCCCTTTACCTTGTTCGTGGCCGTGTCGATCAGCGTGACGGAATTCGAGCCCACCGAGACCACGGCCAGCGTTTGGGAGTCCGGCGAATACCCCAGACCATGGACGAGGAGCTGACCTTTGTAGAGCGGACTGAGAGCGCCTGGTACTGGGTCACCAAGCCTGATCACGCCGAGAAGTTTGTTGCTTGCCGGATCAATCACGGAAACCGTGTTCGAAGTCTGATCTGCCGCATACACGCGATCGTGGCTGGAGAGCGGAACGTCTAGCCGGCCCCAGGGAGCTTGTTGCGCGAGCGCACATGACGTCAAAAGGAGAAGCGGCAGCCAACCGATCATTTTCACGCTAGTACTCCTTGCTCATGTTCGGGGCGGGCGCCTGGCCTGCTTTCAGCGAGCCGGCCACATGTTCTTTTAGCCAAAGCTGCATCAATTCAATTTCCGATTGCTGGTCTGTGATGATCTCTTGCGCCAGCCTGCGCATCTGCGGATCCTTGCCGTAAAGCAGCTGGATTTTGGCCATGTCGACCGCCGCCTGGTGATGCGGGAGCATCAATCTGACAAAATCCGCATCGCTGCTTCCGGATGACTCGACGGATGCCATGGCGACGTGCATTTTCGCCATGCTCGCCATCAGTTGTGGCCATGCGAGTCCGGCGTCGGCCTTGTCCACATGAGAGCGAACACCTTGTTGCAATGCTGCGGTTGCGACCGCAGCCGTCAAGACCAACAGGACCGCGAACCACCATGGGCATTTGTTCACGATCTCTCTCCTTAGGCCACTGCGGATAGACGAGCACAATGGTTCAATGACTCGGGGCCTTAGCGTCGGGCACCGTGAACTTCACGGTCTGGCTGGTGATTACTTTGTGAGTGGGGTCAGCGAGTTCGATCAGCACTTTGTGGGGGCCGGGTTTCAAGCCGACCAGGATTATCGTTTCGCCGCTCGCGTCGACAAAATGCCACGAGGCGTCATCGACGGTGATGTGTATATGCCCGATTCGCGGCGACACATCGAGAGCACCTTTGCCAAACACCGGCACCACGCGCAGGTTTTCCGTTCGGTACTGGATGAATACGCGGCCCTGAGCAAGCGGTTCGGCGAGTGGCGGATCGACAATCAGCTTGGGCGGAGGTTCGTTTTCGATGGCGACCAACGGCGATGGACCGCGAATATCCTTGGCACTCTGGCCAGAGGCAACGGTGGCGAGCAGGATACAGGCGGCTACGGCAACTGGGTAAATGAGAGTGCTGTGCATGATAATTCCTTTCAAAAAAGATTTGGGAGAGATCTAAGAGCGCATGTTAGCGCTTCGTTTCGGCGAGCCGAGCCACCTCGGCGCGCAGCTTCTTGTTTTCTTCCTCCAGCCCTTGCATCCGTTTTTCCAGAGGCGCCAGCGCTTCGCCAATTTCCTCTTCCGTGAAACGAGGAACGATATGTTGTTGGCAGTTCCAATCGAAGGCCTCGACCTTAATCACGTACACTCGATCGATCGTGGCCTTGTATCCGGGATCGCGGACCTTGTCGATCCATTGCTTTGCTTCTCCGCCCTCGAATATTTGGGCGTGACCGAGAATTTTGAGACGCAGCTGCCTCGGGTAATCGACAAGAATGAGAGCCACCCGGTCATCCGTCATCAGATTGCCGGTACTTACGTATTGCTTATTCCCGCTGAAATCCGCGAAAGCAATGGTGTGTTCGTCGATTACTTTTAGAAAGCCTTTTGGCCCACCGCGATGCTGGACGTAAGGCCAACCTGTCGCGCCGACACTGGCTATGTAAAAGGTGTCGCGTTCGCCAACGAAGTCGATTTCCTCCGGGCCGAGACGAGCGGGGGTATCGGCTGATTGTTCGAGCCTTGCGTACTGCCGGCGACTGCCATACCGCTCCTGCAGGGCCTTGATGACCGGCGTGAAAACGAGCGATCCGAAACTTTTCGCCATAGGTCGTTGGTGAGGTGCGGGCCGTAACATCACCGGCCCGCGGTAGTTGCGCTAGGGTCTAACTTAGCGGGTTATTTTATTTTTTGAGAGGAACCCTTCGATGCGGCTGGCGATTTCTTCTCCATGCGTCTCAAGTGCAAAATGCCCGGTATCCAGCAGATGCGTCTCGAGATTTTTCAGATCGCGGCTATAGGGAACTGCGCCCTCTGCCGGAAAAATGAAATCATTTTTGCCCCATACGATCAAAGTGGGCGGCTGGTATTCCCTGAAGAAAGCCTGAAATTTCGGATAAAGAGGAACGTTCGTCCGGTAGTCATACATGACGTCCATCTGGATATCGCGATTGCCCGGACGGTCCAGGCCGATCTGATCTAGAGCCCATGTTGTCGGGTCCAGTAGCGTGAGGTCGCTGACGCCGTTCTCGTATTGCCAGCGCGTCGATTTCGCATCGACCAGCCAATGAATTGCAGCGCGATTCTCCGGGGTAGGGTCGTTCCAGTAAACCTTGATTGGATCCCAGAATTTAAGCAGCCCCTCGTCGTAAGCGTTTCCGTTCTGGACGATAAGCGCCTGCACTCGCTCGGGATGAAGCAGCGCCAGCCGGTAGCCCGTGGGAGCACCATAATCCATCAGATAGAGGGAATACTTGCCGATACCGAGCTGCTGGACCAGCCCGTCCACGATCTTGGCGTAATTTTCGAAGGTGTACGCAAAGCTCTTGTGGTCCGGCATGCTGCTCAGGCCGTAGCCGGGATAGTCCGGGGCGATTAGACGATACGAGCCCGCAAGACGGGGCATTAAGTTGCGAAACATGTTCGATGAAGTCGGAAATCCGTGCAGCAGCAGGATAACCGGCGCATCTTTGGGACCGGCGTCTCGATAGAAAATGTCGAGGTCATTTATGCGAGTCGTCTTGTAATGCACAGCGGATTGTTTGCCTGGGACAGTGCCAGTGCTCGCCATTATCTCTCCTCCAGATTGTTGTTGCGTTCAATCGAATGTTCGCGACAAACTCTGTATCGCAGTTCAGCTAAAGTCTGCCGTTGATACAATACCGTGGAAAATATCCCACGCGGTAGAGAAATTGAGAAATACAGCGCGGGCGGACTGATTTGAGCTTGAGGTTCGTGTGCATCGACGGTCTTTCCATTAGGGTCTGACCGTACAGAAATCGCCGCAGCCAAGCCCCCATCCGGACATGCACCCCGATTTAAAGGGCCTTGGTCTCCGAGGTTTCTAAACTGGCCGCAAAATACCCGTTTAATTCGATCACGGGAAAACCAGTGTACGATTTATCCGCAGAAGATCTATCAAGGAGCACTACATGATCAGCAAAATGTCCGCCGAAATTTCACGCCGCGACTTCGTAGTCGCCGGCGGTATTTCGATGGTCGCGGCATCGCTTGCTCCAAGGGCACTGTTCGCTCAAGAAGATGCTCTCGTCTTAAACGCTTTCAAAGAGGCCGCCATAGCGAAGATTACCGTACAACCGCTTCGCCGGAATATCACGGCTTTGTTGGGTGCCGGGGGAAATATCGCGGTACTTACCGGCTCTGATGGAAAGCTGCTCGTTGATTCGGAAATCGTCACCGCAGGTCCGAGAGTGTCTAAAGCCCTGGCTGGCATTAACGCGGACCCCATCAAGCAGCTGATAAATACCCACTGGCACTTCGATCACGCGGGCGGTAACGAATGGGTGCACAAAGCCGGGGCCAGTATTCTGGCGCAAGAAAACACGCGCAAGCATCTTTCCGTGGATACCCGCGTCGAGGGTTGGAAGCACACGTTCCCGGCCGCGCCGGCGGGCGCGATCCCCTCAACCGTATTTAAAGAAGACCACACGCTGCACATGAACCGCACCACTCTCGTCCTCAAGCACTACTTACCTGCCCACACGGACTCTGACATCTCCGTGCACTTTACAGAGGCCGACATTTTTCACGCCGGAGACACTTTTTGGAATCGTAATTACCCCTTCATTGATTACTCGACGGGAGGCAGTATTGCCGGACAAATCCGCGCGGCAGAAGCGAACATCGCGAAAGTGACTGACAAGATGATCGTCATTCCCGGCCACGGTGCCGTGGGCGGAAAAGCAGACCTAATTTTATTCCGCGATGTGTTGGTTAATATCCGTGACAAAGTGGCGGCACTCAAGAAGCAGGGTAAATCGTTGGCGGAGATTGTCGCGGCCAAGCCTGGCGCCCGTACCGATGAGGAGTGGGGCAATGGTTTTATGACACCCAGCGCGTTTACGGCCCTGGTGTTTCAGGGCGTGTAAGAAATCCGGACAACGAGGAGAGCCTGGAACTAATATCTCGTTTCGCTGTTTCGTCGGTGAGGATTATCACGGCGTCGAGCGAGCCAGACAGGAAATGCTCGATCGAGACTATGTGGAGTTTGCGAGGTCTTATTTCCAGCCAGGACGATGAAATAACTGCAACAACCAGAGCGAGGCAAGGAGACGATAGATGGGCAAAGCGGCAGCGGGTATGATTCTTGGATTGCTTATCGGCGTAGGTTGCAGGTGGTTTGATATTCCCCTCCCGGGGCCGCCGAAACTCTTAGGAGCTTTACTCGTGGTTTCAGTTACCGTTGGTTACATGGCCACCGACAAGCTTATTGCAACCAGATTCTCAACAAAAGGACCTGCTTCTACCAAAGACATGTGTGGCGGGCCGACGGGCGACGTGATTTCGAGGCGCTCTTCCTAGAGGCGAAGTACTCTTGGCATACTTCCAAGTCCCGATAAGTCCGCTTGGAGGAAGCGAGGATTCTCTGGAACGTCGCCACCATCCTCATCTCCTCGAACCCCGTTTCTGGACAGTTGCTTGACCTATGTGGGGAAGCCGGAGTTCGGTGGTTCGGCGCTACTCGTGCCATTCCTAATTTAATTGACACTTGATACATTGTGGCCCTACGATACCGTGGATTTTTGAGTATTCTTGCCGCGGCGGAGCGCCCGAAAATGGCGCTCACACAATATAAATAACAGACGGGGGCTTGGGATTATGGCTTTTCTCGCCGGCGCCAGTAACGCTGTCCTCATCAATAATTGCCAGAACTTGTCCAACCTCACAGTCCAGTTGCAGGTGACGGAGGACTTGATTACTCTCGAGGATACTGGCTTCTCGCTGCAGTTGAACTGCTACCCGCAAATAGGAGCGATAACACCAAATTCGACCCAAGGAACAACCTTCCCGGGGGAGGTCGTCGGCCAGCTCGAGTGGTTTCAATATGTCCTGATCGTAACGAACAACAGCGCCAGCTTTGAGATTCAATACTGGGCCAACGCGAAATCCTATCAAAACGCGGGGCCGGGAGGGAACCCGCCCGAAATCCGGAGATCGG
>CAZRKW010000106.1:2820-12674 GCA_964600355.1 uncultured Acidobacteriaceae bacterium | reverse complement strand
CAGGCCGAAGCGGTCGGCGTGTTCGATGACCATTACGGTGGCGTTGGGCACGTCGACGCCGACTTCGATCACGGTGGTCGCAACCAGAATCTGCAGCTCGCCGCGCCTGAACCGATCCATCACACTGTCTTTTTCCTCATTCTTCAGGCGTCCATGGAGAAGCCCTACACGCAGCTTTGGGAAAACTGTTTTCGCCAGGCGTTCGTATTCGGCGGTGGCGGCTTTGAGTTCCTGTTTCGATTCTTCGATCACGGGATAGAGCACGTAGACCTGCCGGCCGCGCTCAATCTCACGCCGCGCGAACTGCCACACGGCAGCGAGCTGGGCTTCCGACGTCCAGCGGGTTTCAATCGGGGTGCGGCCGGGAGGGAGTTCGTCGATCACGGAAAGGTCGAGGTCGCCGTAGAGTGTGAGGGCCAGGGTGCGCGGAATGGGCGTGGCCGTCATCACGAGTACGTGGGGCGCGGCGCCTTTTTCGATGAGGCGCTTGCGCTGGAGAACGCCGAAGCGGTGCTGCTCGTCAATGATGGCGAGGCCGAGCCGGTGGAACTTGATGGGGTCTTCGATCAAGGCGTGCGTGCCCACGACCAGGTGCGCCTGGCCTTTCTCGATGGATTCGATGGCGGCTTCCTTTTCAACGCGCTTGCGGCCGCTCACGACAAGAGCGACGTTGTAACCGGCCGGCTGGAAGATGCGGCGCGCGGAGAGATAGTGTTGGGCGGCAAGAATCTCCGTGGGCGCCATCAGAGCCACTTGATAACCATTCTCGATGACGATGGTGGCGGCTTCGAGCGCAACGATTGTTTTGCCGCTTCCGACGTCTCCTTCGAGCAGGCGGTGCATGGGGAAGGGCCGCTCCAAGTCCGCGGCGATTTCGCCGAGGACGCGCTTTTGCGCGGCGGTGGGCTTAAACGGGAGAATGCGCTTGAGAGCGTCCCGCACTTTATCTTCGCGGACGCGCATGGCGATACCGCGCTGGCGATTTTCGGTCTGGCGGCGGAGGGCCAGTCCAAACTGGTAGCAGAAAAATTCCTCGAAGATGAGCCGGATCTGCGCGGGGCTGCGAAAACTGTTAAGCAATTCGAGGCTTACATTCCTGGGCGGGAAGTGCACGTAGAGCAGCGCCTCTCGCCGCGACGGAAAGGCGTAGCGGGCGCGAATTTCCTCCGAGAGAAGGTCGGGAACATTGCCGGTGAAATTCTGGAGCGCGTTGTAGGTGATGCGGCGAAGGATGCGGGAGCTGATGCCGCCCATGGCTTCGTAGATGGGAACGATGCGGCCTACTTCGGTGGAGTCGACGCCCTCTTTTTCTTCGCTTCCAATGACTTCGATCTGCGGATTCACCATTTCGAGACGGCCCGGGCGGTAAGGGTCGCAGTCGACCTTGCCGTGCAGCACGAGCTTCTGGCCGTCCTTGAGCCGCCCGGCAAGGTAGCCGCCGTGGAAAAAGCGCGCGTGCAGAGTTCCCGAGCGGTCACGGACCGTGACGTGGAAGACGGCGCTGCGTCCGCGCATGAAGCGGACCGTTCCGCCTCCGCCGCCCGAAACTTCGGCACAAATCGTATGCACCTGGCCGGGAATCACTTCCGCGATGCGCGTGAAGGTGATGCGGTCCTCGTAGCGAAAGGGGAGATAAGAGAGAAGATCGCTGACCGTTACGATTCCGTGCTCTTCCAGAATTGCGGCGCGCTGTGGCCCGACGCCGCGCAGGTATTTCACGGAATCGCTCAGTGAGGTAGTCATGGACGGTAAAGAAGGGATGATACACGGGGTCCCATGCTTCGTATTCTCATAGTAGCGGGGATTCAGTCCTGGCGGCAGCGCGGACACAGTTCGGCCCGTTTACATCGTGCTTTTAGTGCCATATATTGGGTGCAGCTGGGCGGGTATGGCGGTGGATCGAGATCTCCACGGGCGGTGCATTCGATGGCCAGGGAGCGCCAATTTCTTGGGGCAACGCCGACGAGGTGGTTGGAGTATCTGGTTGCGATTCTTATTGGCAACGCGATTTATTACCTGTCGCTGGCCCCGCATCTGCCGGACGCTTTTCGCCACCAGGGATTCGGCATTGACGGCGGGGTGGTACTCGATTTCATCGTATGCGTGGCCGTGTACGGCCTGATACGGCTGGGGGTACGGCTGAACGGGGGGTTTCTGGAGAGGCTGCGCACCCGGCAGTAAGGGCAACCCGATTGTTTCGGCGGGGTTGCGGGTTAAGTACTGAGCTCGCAACGTAATACAGGCATAGCGCATCCGATTAGCAGGCCAGATTTACGAGCGGTAGTCGAGCCCTTCATGCTCACCGAAGGCCGATTGGAACGTCTATGTATTTGAAGAGAGCGAAAAGGGTTACGGGCGCGGACGATCCGGCCGCAGGGCAAGCAGTCCCCCTCGTAACACACGCCGAATCGACAGGGAACGCCATGGCGATGAGCGTTGCACTCGAAGCGGATGCACGCCAAGCGGCTGCGGATAAGCGCAGTGAGGAGCATTCGCTCGTCCGGAAAGCGCAGGCCGGAGACCGGCTGGCGTTTGAGGAGTTGGTGCGGCGCTACGACCGGGACGTTCTGCGACTGGCGCTGAACCTAGTCCATAAGACGGAAGACGCCCGGGATATTTACCAGGAAGCTTTCCTGAAGGTTTACCGCAACCTGCACCGGTTTCGATTCGAGTGCAGCTTTTATACGTGGCTGTACAGGATTACGACGAACGTGGCGCTCGATCATTTGCGCCGGCGCACGAGCCACCGCGAGGACCAAGCGCCCGTCTCGGAAGACGCCGAGGGAACCAGGCACGATTTTTTCGATCGCCAGCCGGAATTAAGCGCGGCTTCCAATCCCGAGAAACAGTTGCTGGGAAGCGAACTGGGCGAAAAAATTCAGGAGGCGATGAAACGCCTCTCGCCGCGCGAACGGACGGTATTCGAAATGAAGCATTACCAGGGATTGCGGTTGAGGGCGATCGGCGACGTGCTGGGCACCTCCGAAGAGACGGTGAAGAATTCGCTGTTCCGGGCTACCAGAAAGCTGCGCGAAAGCCTGGGCGGAATGCGGTAGCGAAAGGGATCAGGATCAGGAATGATGTGGCGGGAAAGGAATCCGGACAAGGACGCAATGGCCAACGAGCCGTGCAGTGACTGGCGACCGCGACTCATTCTGTTTGCGGCAGGCGACGAACTCGATGTGGTGGAACAGAGCGAGCTGGCCGCTCATCTGGCGGATTGTTCGGAATGCCGGTCCAGGCTCGAAAGCGAAAAGGAATTGATCGCGATGCTGGGAGAGCATCGGGTGGAACCGGATGCGGTTCTGCTCGCGAGCTGCCGCGCAAGCCTGGAAGACGCGCTGGACCGGGAGGAAGAAGGCGGCTGGCTGCGAAGGAAGATCGGCGCGCTGCTCCCCGCGGGCTGGATGTCTCCGCGGCCGGCCTGGAGCGGGGCGCTGCTGGTGATGATCGGCTTCTCGGTGGGAATGTTTGGCCCGCGATTGCTGCGGCATCCCGTGATATCCGCTCCTTCCGCACATATGGCAGCAGCCGGCTCGGTAGCCGATTCTGCAGCCGATTCGAGTGTGCTGGAACCCGTGGTGGCCTCACCCCCTTCTTCCAAGGTATTCGATGTCCACACGGCCGACGTGGCGGGAATTAATGTGCTTCCCGCCGCAGGCAACGATCCTCCGCAGGTAGAGCTTCAGATGAGGTCCGAGCAGCCCGTCACGGTGCGGGGCACCGTGGATGATGGCACCGTCAAAAACGCTTTGCTCTATGTTCTGCGCAACAACCAGCGCTTTGGACCGGATGTGCGCCTGAACGCCGTCGACCTGCTGAGCCCGCGCAGCGGCGATCCGGAAGTGCGTGCGGCTCTGAACCGAGTGGTTGAGACAGACCGCGACCCGGCGGTTCGTTTGAAGGCCCTCGATGCTTTGAATGGCTCCGCGCGGCAGGACATGGTTCGCAACACGCTGCTCGGCGCGCTGGAAGACGATCAGGATTCCGATGTTCGGGTGGAGGCGATCGATTCCTTGCGCCGATTGCTCGAGAGCGGCCAGATTGCCTCGGACGACGGCGTGCTGGCGGTTCTCCGGGACCGGATGGGCCATGATTCCAATCCGTACATTCGGCTTCAAAGCGCCGCCGTGATTCGGGAACTCGATTCGCGCTGACCGTACGCCTCGAAAGTGGCTAGTTACGTTCTCCGCACGAGTCCGCTGACCAGCGAAACGAGGAACAGCACGAGAAACAAATAGAACAACAGCTTGGCGATCCCCGCGGCAGCAATCATAATTCCCGCGAAACCAAAAATTCCAGCCACTATCGCTACCACTAGAAAAATTAGCGCCCATCGCAACATGACTGCCTCCCTGTTCGTTCAGAAGATATGCGGGGTCGACTCAGGAACGTTTCTTGGACCGCGTGCGACGTGACGGCCGAGAAGCCGAGACTGTCCTCTTCTTCTTGCGCACGATCTTACGCGCGCGCAACCGAGTTACCGGCTTCGCTGCCTTCGTGACAGAGTTCACCTTGGATACGACTGTGCCTAATGTGGTGCCGATGCTACGGGCCACTCCCACCAGAAGATCTTCTTCTTTTGCAAGAATGCCGGTGCTTTTCGCCACATTATCCTCCCTTTCAAGAAATTCTTACAGGCGCCCGAGCAGAAACAGGATCAACAAGATCACAACGATCAGACCTATCCCGCCGCTCGGGTAATATCCCCAGGAACGGCTGTGGGGCCAGCGCGGCAGACTGCCCACGAGGGCGATTACCAGCACGATCGTGAGAATTAGCATGAGACCCATCGCGCACAACCTTTCTTACCGTCACTGCAAAGGACAGTTCGTAGTTGGCGATTAAGCCGTGGACTTTGCGCCGACTACGAGGAGAGCTATTCCCCCCACCAGTGCGATTCCGCCGAGGACCGGTGGAATCGGAATTGTTTCATGAGTGTCCTTGGTGGCGTGGATCGGCCCTACGTCGAGCACATCTTTTCGTTTCGTATATCCGATGCCCTGATAAATCAAGCCGACGATGCCGAGGACGATCAGAACGATTCCTGCAATCGAAGCTGTTTTCATTCCCGCCTCCTAAGACCGATCAGTAGCTTTCCAGAAAACTTAAGCTTTCGCTGCGTCGCGATAAGCGCGCTGGCCCGCGTCGGCGACGTCCTTCAAATGGCCCTTCACTCCTTCCACCGAATCCTGCGCCTGGCGCGCGAAATCTTTGCCGGATTCCACCGCGTTGCCAAAGCGCTCGCGGGTATCGTTCAGGCGGTCTTTGGCGGCTCCCTTTAGATATTCGCGCGTATCTTCGCCCGATTGCGGGGCGAATAAAACACCCAACGCCGCCCCGATACCAACTCCAATGGCAATCCCCGTGACTATCGACGACCAGTCGCTGTTTCTCATTCGATCCTCCATCCAAATTTGCGAGATTTGCAGACTTCTGAAAATTCTGCTGCGGTTGCGCTTCCTCGATCAGCTACTTCAACAAGCCACGACCGAGAACCTTGCACTGTAAGCTGGAGACTAAGCGGGGGGGCTCTCGGCGGCTATACCCTAAAGGCCTGAGATCGCTACGCGGCTTCTTGTAGCGGGCAGAAACGATTCGCCAAGCAGAACAGCGCCAGGCTTCGCACAGTGTCGCGCGAATTCAATCCTGGCGGTCAGGAAGGACGGTTTCTCTGGGCAACGAACTCGCGGCCGTTTCGACCCCGCTAGACTCTTCCGAGGCGGCGTCGCCTTCGCCAGGGGCGAGGAAAAGGTTCGATTCCACGCCGTGCTGCTTGGTGTACAGGTCAAAGTAGCGGCCCCGTGCTTCGTATAGCGACTCGTGCGTGCCGCGTTCGACGATCCGGCCTGCTTCGACTACCAGTATCTGATCGGCGCGACGAACGGTGGAGAGGCGGTGTGCGATCACAAAGGTGGTTCGCCCGCGCATCAGGTAACGAAGCCCTTCCTGTATCAACGCTTCGGATTCCGAGTCGAGGCTGGAGGTGGCTTCGTCAAGGATGAGAATGCGGGGGTCCGCAAGAATGGCGCGAGCGATTGAAACACGCTGCTTCTGGCCGCCGGAAAGCTTCACGCCGCGTTCGCCGACGATGGTGTCGTACTTTTTCTCGAAGGCCTCGGCAAACTCGTCGACGCGAGCGATACGGCAGGCCTCGAGGACTTGTTCGTCGGTTGCGTCCGGGCGCGAGAAGGCCACGTTCTCGCGGATGGTGCCGTCGAAGAGAAAAGTTTCCTGCAGGACGACACCCAATTGCGTGCGGTAGGAGTCCAGGCGGACCTGCGCGAGATCGACGCCGTCCACGAGGACTTTACCGGCGGTCGGGACATAGAACGCGGCGATGAGGCCGATGATCGTCGATTTGCCCGAACCGGAAGGCCCCACCAGAGCGGTGACGGTGTCGGGTTCGGAATCAAAGCTCACGTCGTATAACACCTGCTTGCCCGCGTCGTAGGCGAAGCTGACGTTTCGGAAGGCGACGCGCCCCTCCACGCGATCGAGATGGATGTTGCGCCCCGGCGTCTGTTCTTCCGTCTTCTCGTTCAGAATCTCACGGGTCCGTTCAAGACCGGCGAGGGCCTCGATCATCATGGGGCCGAGGCCGACAATCTGGGAAACCGGAGCGACGAGCATTCCAAGGAAAAGAGTGAACTCGAAGAAAGTTCCCATCGTCATCGTTCCGCCGAGAATCTGGCGCGTGCCGAGGAACATCATCACGGCGCTTACGACTCCCAGCAGGCCGGTGGCGGAAAGCGCCATGAGCGACGTTACGGTGAGCGTACTCACCACATTTTCCAGCAGTCGCTGCACGCCGGACGCAAAAACCTTTTCTTCGCGCTCCTCGGCGTGATAGCCCTTCACCACGCGCACGCCACCCAGCGACTCGGTGAGGCGCCCGGTAACTTCCGCGGTTATTTTCGGGCGAGCCCGGTAGAAAGGGCGGATGGTCTCGAATGCGCGGCTGAGGCCAAGCGCAAAAACCAGAAGAATGGCGGACGCCACGGCGGTCATCATCACGCTGATGCGCAGGAGCACCACGAGCGCGATGATCGACGTCATGATTCCGCCCATGAACTCGATCAGGCCCGTGCCCATCAAATTCCTGACGCCTTCCACGTCGCTCATGATCCGCGACACGAGCACGCCGCTTTTCGTCGAATCGTAAAAGGCCACCGGAAGGCGACCAATGTGCGACTGCACCTTCACGCGAAGCTCGGTGATCAGGCGCTGGGAAGACTTCGATAAGAGCTGCGTGAGGCTGTAGGACGTGAGGCCTTGCAAAACTGTGGCCGCCATCACCACAAGCACGATTGGCACGAGCAAATGGACCTGACGCTTGTTAATGACGTCGTCGACGAGATATTTGGTCGAACCGGGGAGAATGAAGCCGGCCACACGGTTGATGGCCATGAGGAGCAAGCCTGCGAACAGGATTCCGCGGCGCGGTCTTAGGAGCGCCCAGGCGTCCGGGAGTGCTGCCCAAGCATGCTTCAGCTTCTGGGAGGGCGTTCGTCCGGGTGACGGTTCAGCACTGGCCATGCGGTTTCTAGAAATGTGCGCCTCGACGTGCGGTTCAAAGATGAATACGAAGATAAACTATACCGTACCCTCGATCAGATGCGCTGGCGGCACGATTTGACCCCGCCTTTTGGTCAATGATTCGCTTCAATGATTCCCCTCGGCGGTTCGCCACACCGGTTCGCCATCGCTTGGCATTCTTCAGCGGTCGGGAGACAATAGGCGTTCTCCAATAAAGGAAGATTGGCTTCCGAAACCCCATGAGACTGCGTCACCCGTTAGCGTGTATAACCATTTTTTGCCTGGCCCTGGCCGCCTTCGCGGTCAAGTCGAACGCGCAAGAGAACCACTCAAAGCGGGCCGGGCACACCGCCGCCAAGACCTCGCCTGCCCCGCAGGAAGCTGCCCCGGCCGCTCCGCCCTGGACCTTTGCGGTGTCCGGCGACTCGCGCAACTGCGGCGACGTGGTTATGCCGGCCATCGCCGCCGGTGTGCGGAAAGATGGCGCCCGCTTTTACTGGCATCTGGGAGACTTCCGCGCGGTTTACAATTTCGATGAAGATATCCAGCATCAGACCACGCACATCGCGAAACCATTGAACATCATCGGCTACGAAGAGCTTTCCTGGAACGACTTCATTCAGAACCAACTTCTTCCCTTCGGTACCCTGCCCGTATTTCTCGCGATCGGAAACCACGAGATAATCCCTCCCAAGACCCGCGAACAATATCTGCTGCAATTCGCCGATTGGATCGATACGCCCGCCTTGCGCAAGCAGCGGCTCAACGACGACGGCGAGGATTTCAAACTGCGGACTTATTACCATTGGATCGAGGACGGCGTCGACTTTATAACTCTCGACAATGCGACCCCCGATCAGTTCGATTCCGATCAGCTGACGTGGTTCGAGAAAGTGCTGAGCGCGGATTCCGCCATCCCGCAAATTCGCTCGATTGTCGTCGGGATGCACAAGCCTCTGCCGGAGAGCATTTCCAAAGCACACAGCATGAATGAATCTATCGTGGGCACCGAGAATGGAAGGCGCGCATACGCGGATTTGTTAAGCGCCCAGAATGGCGCCCACAAGCACGTCTACGTGCTGGCGAGCCATTCGCACTATTTCATGGACGGTATTTTCGATACGGAATACTGGCGAAATCACGGCGGAGTCTTGCCCGGATGGATTGTGGGCACCGCGGGAGCACAACGTTACGCCTTTCCGGAAAACTATCCACCGCAGCCCAGTTGGCAATCGAACGTCTACGGATATTTGCTGGGGACGGTCAAACCGGACGGCCAAATCGATTTTGCGTTTCAGCAAATCACCCAGGCGGACGTCCCGGCGACGGTGGCCTCGCGCTATTCACCCGATTTCGTCTACTGGTGCTTTGCGCAAAATTCAGCTGCGCACTAAAGCGAGCGCCTGCTTTTGGTGGTTAGACGCCGAAGGCCAGCGATAGCAGAGTTTTTTGCTCCAGTTCGTGAGCCTTGTGGGAGCCTGTGGCGGGGCTGGCGCTTGCGGAGCGCTTCACCGAGAGAACAGCACGGCCTCGCGCGAGATGTTCGAGCCGCGGCATTATGAAGGAGAGAGCCCCCATATTGGCGGGTTCTTCCTGCACCCAGACAAATTCCCTGGCGGCCGCGTGGCGGTCCATTTCAGCCGTGAGCTCCGCTTCCGGGAAGGGATAAAGCTGCTCGACGAAGACGATTGCGGTCGAAGTGTCGTTGCGGCGCTTGCGCTCGGCAACGAGTTCGTGGCCGATCTTGCCGGTGCAAAACAGCACGCGTTCTGCCGAACCGTCGCCGGCATCGGGAATAATATTTTGGAAACGTCCGGTGGTCAGGCTGACGAGCGGCGAGGAAGCCGCCGGATTTCGCAGCATGCTCTTGGGCGTCATCACGACGAGCGGCTTCACCCAAACACGAAGGGCTTGTCGGCGCAGCAGGTGGAAGTACTGCGCGGCGTTGGAAGGCTGGCAGATCTGAATATTGTCGCGCGCCGCAAGCTGCAAATAACGCTCGATACGCGCGCTGGAATGCTCCGGGCCCTGGCCTTCGTAGCCATGCGGCAGCAGCATGACGAGGCCGGAGAGCAAATTCCACTTATCTTCGCTGGCCGCGATGAACTGGTCGATAATGGTCTGGGCGCCGTTGGCGAAATCGCCGAACTGCGCCTCCCACAGCACGAGCGCCTCCGGATAATCGCGGCTGAAGCCATACTCAAAGCCGAGGACAGCCGCTTCCGAGAGCGGCGAATTATAAATCTCGAACCACGTGGGCGCTTTCGCCAAATGCTCGAGCGGAACGTATTCCTCTTCGGTCTCAATATCGATCA
>CAZRKW010000106.1:0-2720 GCA_964600355.1 uncultured Acidobacteriaceae bacterium | reverse complement strand
GCTTTCGCCAAATGCTCGAGCGGAACGTATTCCTCTTCGGTCTCAATATCGATCAAAGCGGCGTGCCGCTGGTTGAACGTTCCGCGGCGCGAATCCTGCCCGGTCAATCTCACCGGCACACCCTGTTTGAGTAAAGAACCGAACGACAGAGCTTCCGCCATGCCGTAATCGAGCGGCCGCTTTCCCTGGGCCATGTCCCGCCGCTGCTGCAAAAGCTTTTCGACCTTGGGATGAATGTGAAAGCCCGCGGGGTAACTCGTGAGCGCAGTGCCGACCTCGGTGAGGTCCTGCTGGGCGACGCCGGTATCCACTTCGAGAGAGGCATCGTGGCGTCCGCCGACATAGCCTTTCCAATAGAGCGGGAGGCGGCGCATCGGAGGAGCTTTTTCCAGCTCCAGAGCTTCTTTTTGCGCGGCATCCAATTGTTCGCGCACGCGCTCAACGATGGGCGCGGCGTCGATGCCGGTCTTCTCGGCGTAAATCTGCCAGGTGGGAGGATGGGCCTCGATTTTCCGGTACCGCAGCGGCTGGGTAATCGTGGGATCGTCAACCTCACTGTGCCCATGCCGGCGATAGCCGACGAGATCGATCACGACGGGCGCGCCGAATGTGTAGCGATAATCCAGCGCGATCCGGCCCACCCGAACGACGCCCTCAAAATCCTCGGCATTGACATGGAAAATCGGAATCGGCAGGCGCTTGGCGACATCGGAACAAAACCGCGAAGAGTTGCTGTCGCGCGGAGAGGTTGTAAACCCGATCAAATTGTTCACGACGATGTGCACGGAACCGCCGATGTCATAGCCCGGCAACTCCGACATATTCAAAGTCTCCGCCCAGACGCCCTGGCCGGCGAACGCCGCGTCGCCGTGCATCGTGATTTCGAGCACCTTCTGGCGCCCTTGCGCTCCGCGCCGCTGCTGCTTGGCGCGCGTGCGGCCCATGGCAACCGGATCGACGGCTTCCAGGTGGCTGGGATTGGAAACCAGATGCATCTCGACCTTATGTCCATTGGCGGCAAAGAAATCGCCTGTAGCTCCCATGTGGTATTTTACGTCGCCGCCACCCAGGATGCTCCGCGGATCGACATCCTCGAAGCGGGCGAAAACCTCGGCAGCAGAGCGGCCCACGATGTTCACCATCACGTTCAACCGGCCGCGATGGCTCATCGCCAAGATGCCCTTCTCGGCGCCGTATTCGGAAGCGGCACTCAGAATGGCGTCCAGAAGAGGGAGAAGCGAGGCTTCGCCTTCGAGAGAAAAGCGTTTGGTGCCGAGATAACGTGACTGAATCGTCTGCTCGAAAATTTCGGCCTTGACGAGGAGATCGAGGATGCGCTGGCGATCCACGGGAGTGGTTTCCGATTCCACGCGCTCCTGAATCCAGAGGCGGCGCTCGCGATCGGGGATATGCATGTATTCGACGCCGATCGTCCCGCTGTAGAAGCGGCGCGCCGCGTCGGCATCAGGACCCGACAACTCCAGCTCAGGAATCACAATGGGATCGAGCACGCCGAGGGGATCGAGGTTTGCCTGGAGGTATCCCCATCTCCGGAACGAATCCCATATTCGCTCCTGCGCCTCACTCCGAACCGCCGACTCCACGAACACATGTCCCCCGCTCATTGCGTCTCCAAGTCCTGATTTGATGGCATCTATTATAGCGGCAGCACCATATTAGAGGCGAGAAGTACAGGTTAAGTTTCCGGCCACGAACCCAGCAGCTTGCGCAATTGTACGAACTGCCCTAGATGGTATGAGTTATGGTCGGCCAGCAGCAGCGCTTCGCGGAGGACGGTCTGGCCGGTACCGTGCGGAAGGGGCGCCGCCAGGTCAATTTTAGGATTCGTGACGAGCTTCACCATCGATGCCAAATCGCTGCGGAACGATTTGACGCTGCGGTCCCATTCCGCGTCTTTCCCAGGGGACGCCTGTTTTGGCCAGTAACCCGAGGGCCACTCGGGGGAAACGTGCTTGGGATTACGGCAGAATTCGAGGATGTCCCACTGGGCGATCCGGGCATGCTCCAGAAGCTCCCACAGAGAATGATCCGCACCCTTGGGCCTTGCGCCTCGTAGTTTCTTGGGCAGGCCTTTCAGCGCGGAAGCCCAGTCCACATGAGCCTCAGCGCCGCTCAGAAGAACCCGCAGGTGCTGCCGCAGGATTTTATCGTCCACGTGCCACGCCTCCAATGCCCTGACCAAGATTGTAGCAAGCGAGCCGGTCTTCGGAAAACGTGGGGAATATGAGCGCGAGGTGGTGGATTGTGGCTGAAGTTACGTCTCAAAACGAAGCTATAAGGGAGAAGAGACCTCTCCCGGACTCCGAGGGATGCACCACATGCGTGGTCTGCGTCGCGTGTTAGGGACGGCCAGTGCCGGCGGCGTAAAGCCAGTTCCCGGTACCTGAGCTATGCGGTCGCGCTGGCAGGGCCACCCACCGACCGGCGGTGCTGGAAGCACTCGCGGCAGTAGACGGGTCGGCCTTGCGTCGGCTTGAACGGAACCGTGGTCTCTTTCCCGCATTGCGAGCACACGGTCTTGGTTTCAACGCGCAGGGCCACGGGGGAGCCTGAATCTGCGCCTTGCGCGCGGGTGCCCTTACAGGCCTTGCAGCGCTTGGGCTCATTCTTGAAGCCCTTGTCGACAAAAAACATCTGCTCGCCGGCGGTGAAAACGAATTCCGCACCGCAATCGGCGCACTTGAGAACTTTATCGTGAT
>CAZRKW010000105.1:0-12799 GCA_964600355.1 uncultured Acidobacteriaceae bacterium | reverse complement strand
GCCTTCTCGGCGTGCGGTATATCGTGCCGATCAGCGCGGCCATCATCACGCTGCTCGTGATCGTGTACTTCTCGTATCGCCAGACCATCGCCGCGTATCCCTCGGGCGGCGGCTCGTATACGGTGGCGCGTTTCAACCTTGGCGCGCAGGCCGGGCTGCTGGCCGCGGCCGCGTTGCTTGCCGACTACATCCTCACGGCCGCCGTGGGAATTTCCGCGGGCGTGGGCGCGCTGGTGTCAGCGGTTCCTTCGCTGCTGCCGCACACGGTTAGCCTGTGCGTCGGCATTCTGATCGTCATCACCATTCTCAACCTGCGCGGGGTGCGCGATGTGGGCCTGGCGTTCGCGCTTCCCACGTATCTTTTTGTTGGCACGCTTCTGATTACCATCGGAGGAGGCATTCTGCGGGTGGCGCTCAGCGGCGGACATCCCACGCCCGCGGCACCGCTGCCGCCCCCGCCGCCGATGGTGGCAGCGGTGAGCTTCTGGCTGCTGCTCAAGGTTTTCGCCAGCGGCTGCACGGCGTTGACGGGAGTGGAGGCGGTGAGCAACGGCGTGAAGGCCTTCCGCGAACCCGCCGTGAAAAACGCCCGCAAGACGCTCACCGTGATTATTTTTCTGCTGGCGGTGATGCTGGCGGGCATTTCCTATCTCGTGAGGATTTATGGCATCGCCGCCACCGATCCGGGCCAGCCGGGCTACCAGAGCGTGCTCTCGATGCTGGTCGCGGCCGTGTTCGGCAAAGGCATTTTCTACTACGTGACGGTCGGCTCGATTCTGCTGGTGCTTTCGCTGTCCGCCAACACGGCCTTCGCGGACTTCCCGCGGCTCTGCAAGGCCATCGCGCAGAACAACTATTTGCCGCACGTCTTCGGGTACCGCGGGAGGCGGCTGGTCTACATCTACGGCATCGCCGTGCTGGCGGTGCTGTGCGGCGGGCTGCTGATTCTTTTTGGTGGCGTCACCGACCGGCTGATCCCGCTCTACGCCGTCGGCGCGTTTTTGGCGTTCACGCTCTCGCAGGCCGGCATGGTGATGCACTGGCTGAAGAACCGCGAGCGGGGCTGGCTAAAGAGCGCGCTCGTCAATGGGCTGGGCGCCTTTGTTACCGGCGTGACCACGGTGGTGGTGCTGGTGGCGAAATTCCTGGACGGCGCCTGGATCACGCTGCTTTTCATCCCGGGGGCCATTTTTCTTTTCGTCGCCGTGCGCCGCCATTACCACCACGTGAAGATGCTCACCAGCTGCAGGTGCGCCGTCGACACGGAGAGCATCGCCAAGCCGCCCATCGCCGTGATCGCCATCGACCGCTGGAGCAACATTTCCCGGCGGGGAATTGAATTCGCGGCGCGGCTTTCGCCGGACGTGATCGCCCTGCACGTCGACCCCAACGCGCACCCCGAGCCGCTTCAGGACGACTGGGAGCGTTACGTCGATGCGCCTTTTCGCGCGGCGGGCAGGGAACCGCCGAAACTCGACGTGCTCGATTCACCCTACCGCTTCGTGATTATCCCCATCGTGCAGTTCGTTCTCGAATTATCGAGGAAGAACCCTGATCGCAGCATCGTCGTGGTGATACCCGAGCTTGTGGAAGACCGGTGGTATGAATACTTCCTGCACAATCAGCGCGGCCGGCTGCTCGAATGGGTGCTGCTCGCGCGCGGCAACGAACGCATCTTCACGGTGAGCGCTCCGTGGTACGCGGGCGAGCACATGTGATTGCAGTTATGGCGCGAATCGGGCAGAGTGCCTGAATCGGGATTCCAGCCATGACGAGTTTTGCATCGAGAGAGAGTGTCCCCGGCCGCCCCGGCAAGGTGGCGGTGATCTCCACCGGGGCGATCCTCGGAATCGCTGTCTGCAAGCTGCTGGTTCATCTTTACGCGGGGCGGCATTACGGCTATTTTGTCGACGAGCTGTATTACCTCGCTTGCAGCCGGCACCTGGACTGGGGTTACGTCGACCAGCCGCCGCTGATTGCTTTGATCGCCTGGGTTTCGCGCTCAATTTTGGGCGATTCGCTCCCGGCGATCCGCTTCCTTCCGGCGGTGGCTGGGGCAGCCGAAGTAGCTCTCACCTCGCTCATTGCGTTTGAACTTGGGGGAAGCCGGTTTGCCCAAATCTTGGCCGGGGTTTGCGTGCTGGCCGCTCCGGGGATTCTTGCCACCGACAATGTGCTTTCCATGAATGCGTTTGAGCCGCCGTTCTGGCTGGGCTGCGCGTGGCTGTTTCTGCGCATCGTGAAAACGGGCAACCAGAAGCTGTGGATCTGGTTTGGCGTGGTCGCCGGAGTCGGACTCGAAAACAAGTATTCCATGCTGATTTTCGGTGCGGGCATCGCCGTGGGGCTGCTTTTGACGCCGCAGCGCCGCGCATTCGCCACTCCCTGGTTCTGGATCGCCGGCGCGATCGCGCTTCTCATTTTTCTGCCCAATCTGCTGTGGAACATTCAGCACCACTTCCCGTTTCTGGAGCTGCAGAGAAACATTCGCCACAGCGGGCGCGATGTCCGACTGGGGCCATTGGCATTCTTCGGCCAGGAAATTCTGAGCATGCACCCGCTGGCGCTGCCGGTGTGGCTGGCAGGCCTGTGGTTTTACTTTTTCTCGAAAGAAGGGAAGCCGTTCCGCGTGCTCGGGTGGGCGTGGGTGGTGACTGCCGCGGTGATCGTCGCGCTGAGCCCTCGGATTTATTACCTTTTTCCGGCGTTCCCGCTATTATTCGCCGGTGGCGCTGTGGCCTGGGAGAATTGGCTGAGCGGGCCGCAGCTTGTTCGAGCGCGATTCCCCGTATTCGCTTTGACCATCTTCTTGATTGTTGCGACGGGAGTGCTCCTCGCGCCGCTGGCCATTCCTGTGCTGCCTCCTGAGACCTACATCCGTTATACGAAAGCGCTGCATCTTGCGCAGCCTGCGATCGAGAACCACAGGCTTGGCCCGCTGCCTCAGATCTTTGCCGACCAGTTCGGGTGGGAAGAAATGACGGCCACCGTCGCGCGCGTCTACAACAACCTGCCGGCGGAGATCCGCCCAAAGACGGCGATCTTCGCGCTGACGTACGGGCAGGCGGGGGCTATCGATCTCTTCGGACCGAAGTACGGCCTACCGTCCGCGATCAGCGGCCATCAGAGCTATTTTCTCTGGGGGCCGCGCGACTACACCGGCGAAAGCATCATCGTCATGGCCGGGCGGCAGGCCGAGCTTGAGTCGGAATGCGCGAGCGTCGAGAAAGTGGCCAGCGTGTATCACCCGTACTCGATGCCGTACCAGCACTTCGACGTCTTCTATTGCCGCGGCCTCAAGGAGCCTCTGAAGGGACTCTGGCCGCAGGTGAAGCGTTGGAATTGAGGGAAGAACTCTCGGGTGAAATGAAATGGGGGGTCATTCCCGGACGGGGATGCGCAGCTTGTCGCTTGCGAACGCGACCGGACCCGCGTAGGACGCGCGAATGGATTTCCGCACTGCGGCTTCCTGTGATTCCACGTCGGGAGCGAGATGGCTCAGCAGGAGGCTTTTTACTCCACTTGCGCGTGCGGCTTCGCCAATCTTCCCGGGCGGCGCGTGCAGGTCGTAGAGCTGCGACGGGGAAGCCGGCGGGTCCAGCACGGCGCAATTGAAGATCAGCAAATCCGCGTTCTTCGCTAACTGCACGAGATTGGGCAGCGCCGACGCATCCATGTCGCCGGAGAAAACCACCGACACGCCTTTATAGGAAATCCGGTAAGCCACCGACGGGCAGTCTCCGTGGTGCGTGGCAATTTCTTCCACCACCAGTCCATCCTCATCGACAATCTTCGTGCGCGCGGAGTCGAGCCGAATCGCCAGATCGCGAACCACAAACGATTCGCGCACGCCAAACGTCTTCTGATACGCAAACGCGCCGTCTTTTCCGACCAGCAAATCGACAAATCGAGAGGTTTTGGGGAAGAGTCCCGCGCCGTCCGGGCCGAAAACCCGGTAGGTGATGGGGCCGTCGCTGGTAAGCGCGCGGTCGTTGAAGAAAGCCGCGAGGTCTCCGCTGTGGTCGATGTGCAGGTGCGTCAACAGAACTGTATCGACTTTGTCGAGGTCGAGGCTCAGCTCACCGATCCGTAGGAACGCGCCCGGCCCGGCGTCCACGAGAATCCGCGGCGTACCTCCCACCAGCACGATGGCGCTTGATCCGGCTCGGCCGAACGCCCTGGGGCCGCCCGAACCGAGAATCACAACTTCCAGCGCAGGCTTTACGGGAGCCGCCCGCAGGCAAGCTGGGAACAGAACCATCACAGCCATCGCGAGCGCTATTGGCGTCTTCATGCGTTCCTATCCTCTCCTCCCGTGCCTTCGCAGCGGCAGCTTAAATCCGAGCGGCGAGGTAAGCAACGGCAGTCTTTCGCAGTCAGACTGGAGTTACCCGTATTGTCCAGGGCAGGACGCCAAGACGGGAACGGACTCGTTCTGCCGAGAATTGGGTATACGATGATACGAGACTATCTATCCTGAGGGTTATGCCCACGAATCGTTTATTTCGCGTAGCGCCCGCGATCTTCTCGCTCTGTGTTCTGCTTGTTCTTACTTGCGGCACGCTTGCGCAGGATCAGCTCATGAAGGTGAAGGGCGGCCACCAGCTCGGGGAGACAGCCGCGCAGTTCTTCGCCGAAGGCTACGAGGAACAGATGCTTGGCGCGTGCGCGAGCGGGGATTTCAAGAGCGTGGAGAAGTCCAGCAGGCGGGAGCTTAAGAAATACTGCGCGGATTTGGACGATGCGCGCCGGCAGGCCATGAGCGGCAAGCGTTACGATTACAAGGGTGGCGGCGATCTTACGGAGATGCGTACCGATACGTTCACGTTTGACGGAGGCCGCCTGGTTAAGGTCGAGCTGGTCTACTCCGCTCCGAATGCGGAGGTGAACTATCGCGGCCAAAAGTTCGACGATATCTTCGCCGGAGTGAAGCAAGCTTACGGGCTGCCCACCAGCGAGACTACTGAGCCCGCGAAAAGCGCCTACGGTGTGGAATACGTCGCGCACCGCGAGCTTTGGCTGCTGCCCGGCAACGCGATTCTCATCATCGAGCGGCCCGGCGCGGATGGCTCGACGACTCTCGATGCGTTCACGCGAGCCGAGTACGACCGCACGAGGGCAGCCGCCCGGAAGCCCGTAAATCCCCTCGAATAACCTCTTTGCAGCGACTGTTGGGGCGAACCAGCGCAGCTTCCTGGATTTTTCGCGAAACGTAAGTACTTCCTTTTGTGACTTCTCCTACTAGGGAAAAATGGTTAGCGCTTCTAGGGGTTCGATGGGATGGCGGTTGCATCCCGCCGCGGGTATCAATGGTGAATATTTAACGGCCGCCTGTATGCGGCCACATTCATTCAATGGCGGCAAGCGAGGTTCGGATGGCTCGGCGGGGGACTTTTCAGAGGAGCAGAGTCACCGAGCCGGTGAAGCTCGTTCTGTTTGGTTTGCTGGGTTATATCGCGGTGTTCGGCATGATTCTCCTTTTACAATTTACAGACCCGAAATAAAGCCATGGGGAAGGATGGGACATGCACTCCAGATACGATGTTTACAAGCGGCTTCCGGAAGACCGGCTCCTGTGGGTAAATCGCGTCACCGGTCTCGACGATGCGCGTCAGCTGGTGGCTGCTCTACAGTCGGCTTCGTTTGACCACTACCTCGTTTATGATTTTCGCGAGCGCATGATCGTGGAAGTATTTGCCGCGCCCTCTCACCTCAACCAACTCGCGGCGTAAACCTTTTCCAACCAGCCCTTACACTATTAATGATCGGGATCGGGCGGGGAACAAGCTCGGGAACCATCGTCGCTGCATTTAGTGCTATCGTGATTCGGCGATGATTCCGGCGATTACCACCCCAGAAACTCCGGTTCCCGAGGCGGCGCATGGTGTCGGCTTCTGGAGCACTTGGTGGAAGCATCCGCAGAAGAACTGGCTGCGGAGGCTGGTTTATCAGGTCCATCTCTGGACGGGAGTCATTCTGAGCCTCTACGTCCTCCTGATGAGCGTGTCCGGCACGATCCTTATCTACCGCGTGGAGATCTCCAAGGCTTCGGTGCGGCCGCCGGTGATTTCGCCGGGCGGGCGTCCGCTCCTTTCGAAAGATCAGCTCACGCAATTCGCGCGGCAAGACTATCCCGCACACCAAATTCTCTCGATCACCCAGCCCCGCGAGCCAGATCAGCCTGCGGAAATATCGCTGCAGCGCGGAGAGAAAGAGTTGGTTCGCCTCTTCGACCCTTACACGGGTACCGATCTCGGCGATTCAGTTTCCCGCACATTTCGTTTCATCGAGTGGCTCACCGATCTCCATGACAACCTGCTCGACGAGCCCGTTGGGCGCGTCGTCAACGGCATCGGCGGCGCGGCCACAATTCTGCTGTGCGTAACCGGCGCCGTGATCTGGTGGCCGGGCTCCGGCAGATGGCGCCGCGCGCTCACCATCAGCTGGAAAGCGGATGCGCGCGCGTTCAACTGGGGGCTCCATCGCGCGGTGGGCATCTGGTCCCTGGCGTTCATTTTTTTGTGGGGCTTCTCCGGCATTTACCTCGCGGTTCCCGAGCCCTTCGAAACCGCCGTGGCTTTCCTCGATCCGCCCGCCCGCGCCAGCCGAAAAGCGACGATCGCCGAGCAATCCCTCAGCTGGCTGGCGAGGCTCCACTTCGGCAGATTCGGCGGCATGTCCACCAAGCTCATCTGGACGCTCTTTGGTATCGCACCGATCGCGCTGGTAATCACGGGCCTGTGGATGTGGTGGGCGCGAGTGGTGCGCCCAAAACTTCTGAGCCACAAGTCAGTCGCCAAGAGCGTCTAGCGGGGATTCGAGAAGTGGCGCATCATCTGCACCACCCAGGCCACGTTGAACGCCACAAACCCCGCGATCACGGTGACGATTGGCCCGGTCGCCATCCGGGGAGGGGAAGTGAAGTTGGCTTGAATCGCGAGGCCCATTGCCAGCACGAGTATCAGCAGCAGGACGCAGCTGTACCAGGCAAAGTAGCGCTCGAAGAATGCCAGCGTTTCGGCGCGGCGCTCCGGCGCGAGCCAGTATTCCTTGTTCGGGAGATTGATGCGCTCCAGCGGCTTCTTCGCAATCGACCGCGGCACCAGATACCCCACCAGCGCCGCTACGCCGATCACGCCTGCGTACACGACAAAGAACGATTGCTTCGGCATCCACCCAGTGGGCATTCCCGAAGCCCCAAAGTGCGAAGCCATTCGCGCCGGCAACTGCGGAAAAGCGAGTACCGCCTGCACTGCCGCGCAAGCGGCGATCGCGCCAAAAATCATCCAGGGTGGCCGCGTCCCGCCCATATCGCCCCTTGATTGCGGATATCAATTAACGTTACCTTGCCGATCCAATGCGGGCAATTCCGAGCACTCCTCGCGTGTCGCGGAAGCTAACGGTGTAGGGCTTTTCGGGTGCCCGACCCTTTGTCGTTTAAAGGTCGGTCTTCGCACATGTCGGCTAATCGTCTGAGAACGATACGGTAGCCTTCCGACCCTCGACACCGGAGGGTCGGGCACCCGGAAATTCAGAGGCGTGCTACGCTACTTCCTTCCTGGAGGAGCTGGCCCGACATGCCTCTTGATCCCAAACGCACCATCGCCGAGCTGAAAGAATTGCGCGCGCTTACCGGCGACGCCAACGGCGCGCAGCGCGTCGCTTGGACCAACATGTGGCTCAAGGCGCGTGAGTGGTTCGCCGGAAAGCTTGCGGGCTTGCCGGTGGAGCACCACTACGACTCAGCCGGCAACAACTGGGCGACTCTTCCCGGCGCGAGCGAAAAAGCGCTGCTGATCGGCGGGCACTTGGATTCGGTCCCGAACGGGGGCTGGCTGGATGGCGCGCTCAACGTGCTTGCGGCGCTCGAAATCCTTCGCCGCATCAACGAGGAATTTCACGGGCGCCCGCCTGTGACTGTCCGCGTGGTCGATTGGGCGGACGAAGAAGGCGCGCGCTTCGGGCGGAGCCTGCTGGGCTCTTCCGCCTTCGCCGGTACCGCGACGGTTGCCGCCGACCGGCTTCGCACCGATCGCGACGGCATTCGCATGGACGAAGCTCTTCGCCGGTGCGGCGTCGAGATGGATCGTTTCCCGGAAGCTACGCGCGAGCAGAAAAACGCCGCGGCCTATATCGAGCTGCACATCGAACAGGGCCCGGTGCTCGAACGCATGAACCTGCCGCTGGCAGTGGTGCTGGGCACCAAGGGGGTCGAGCGCCACGCCATCACATTCCACGGGCAGGAAGCGCACTCGGGATCGACTCCCATGAACGCCCGCCGCGACGCGCTCGCCGCCTGCGCCAAACTCGCGCTCGAAATTCGCGCCATCGCCGGCAAGCATCCCGACGCGGTGTGCACGATGGGCAGCGTCAAGACGTTCCCGGGTATCGTCACGGCAGTGGTAGGACGCTGCGAAGCCACGCTCGACCAGCGCGACCTCGACGCGCAGGTGCTGGCGACGATGTTCCGCGAGGCCCGCGAAGCGAGCGAACGCTTCGCCCGCGAAGAGCACTGCACCGTGGAATGGTCGCGCATCTGGCAGATCGAACCTATCGCCTTCGACGCCGCAATGCTCGATCTATGCGACGCTTCCATCCGCGAAGTGACCGGCGCCGCAAAGGCCCACCGTATGCCCTCCGGCCCGCTCCACGACGCCGCCGAAGTCTCACGCGCCGGAATCCCCACGATGATGATGTTCGTGCAATCGCTCGGCGGCATCAGCCACAACAAAATCGAAGACACCCGCGAAGAGCACCTCGAACTCGCCGTCCGCGCCTTCGACCGCCTGGCCTCCAAAGCTATCGCCCACCTCGCCTGAGTTGGAATTTGTTGCGGGTGCCTGACGCTTTGAAGCTTAAGGTTCGGTCTTCGCCCACCAGCGCGCGATGAGATATGGAAACTCCGCAGCGCAGGCTATAATTCACGCTTCAAATTCTGCGTTGCGGAACGCGGGCTGTTCCGCCGATCCGGAGGCATGCCATGTACGACATGAAAAATCTCGCCAAGATGAAGAACATCGAAGCTAACGCGTCCGACGCGATGAAAGCGTTTGTCGCGTTTGACAAGGCCGCGATGGCCGCCGGGGCCATCCCTTTGAAATACAAGGAGCTGATGGCGCTCGCCGTAGCGTTCACGACGCAGTGCCCCTATTGCATCGAGATTCATGCGAACAAGGCGCGCCAGGCCGGCGTCACCGACCAGGAAATATCCGAAGCGGTATTCGTGGCCGCCGCGCTCCGCGCCGGAGGAGCCGTCACGCACGGCACGCACGCGATCAAAGCGCACGAGTAGAGGTCGTCGATCGGAGTTGTCGTTCGGAGTTGTCGATGCTGTATTTGAATTTGCGGGCGTCCGACCCTTTGCAGTGCAAGGGTCCTTGCGTCCTTGGGGGAGAGGGAAGGGCGGGGAATCGCTGGGAAATAAAAAGAGGGGCGCTGGTTCGTTCACAGCCGCCCCTCTAGTCTACAGCTAATTTTTCGAGTACCTCAGGGATCACCTCCTTCTCGGCAAGCAGCCGATATACAAACTTATTATAAAGCATCGCCTCCAATTTCTCGAAATCATGCGCAGCGTTTCCTAAAAATGCACGGTGGCGGCATCGGGCTGTCCGGCACGCCGCATGCTGACGCGCAGGCATATTGTTGTCCATGATTCGTTTTAGCAGAAATTTTGATATGGTGTGGGGCGCAACGGGAACCCCAACGAGGTGACCATGCGGAATTCTGCCAACAGGAAGCGCGCCGCCGTCAAAGCCATCGCATGGCGCGGTATAGTCATATACCTCGCGCTCGCCGCGGCGCTCTCGCCCCGCGCAGCCGCTCAATCCCCGGCAACAACCGGAACGGGAATGGCGCACGACCTCTCCGGCGTCTGGGACGCGCCCATCGGGCAGCGCACTATCGTGCCGGGGCAGCCGCAGCACAATCCGGCTCCTCCCATGACGCCGGCGGCGCAGGCTCAGTTCGATTCCAACCGGCGCGAGCTCACCGACGACCACCCGATCACGATCAATCCCGTCTATCGCTGCCACCCGCCGGGCGTCCCGGACGCCTACACCAACGGCGGCTACCCGTTTGAGATCGTGCAGACCCCGCAGCGGATTTTCATGTTCTACGAATCCGCGCACCTATGGCGCGAAATCTGGATGGATGGACGCGAGATGCCCCGGGATTCCGACCCGCTGTGGATGGGCTACTCCATCGGCCATTGGGACGGCGACGACCTGGTGGTCGAAACCGCGCACTTCAACGATAAGACGTGGATCGACGGGCAAGGCCATCCCCACAGCGAGGACATGAAGCTGACCGAGATATTCCACCGTCCCGAACACGGCCGCCTGGAGATTGAATTCAGGATCGACGATCCGAAGTCCTACACGGCGACTTGGATAATCCGGTACCACTATAATTTGAAGCCGAAGTGGGAAATCGGCGAAGCGTTCTGCATCGTCGAGGACGAGGCGCGCTTCATTGAGCAGCTCGTTCCGAAAGCCAGCGCAAAAGCTGGGACAGCCGTCCCGCGCAATTAGGAGTCAACAGCGGCGGAGAAACGTCCCAAGAGACATCAAACGAAACGTCAAAAGAAAGACCGACCCTTACACTGCAAAGGGTCGGGCACCCGGAAAAGCAAAAACACAAATCGTGCGTGGGCGGCTACTTTAGATCGGCCGTGGGCATGCACGACAGCGTGATCGACTTCACCGTGGAGCTGTCGTTGTACATTTTCACGTAGGCCTTCCACCCATCGTCGTTCCGGGGGAGCTTCTCGTTATCCTCGGGAGGATTGATGTGGTAGGTGATTACTTCGGAGTCCGAGTAGCTCCAGTTGCCGGTCTTCGGATCCTTGACGATCACGCGCGAAACAAAAATGTCGTTTGTTTTGACGCCGTTCTTGCGATACCAGGCCTTGTGAGCCTTCACCGCCGCCAGGAAGGCATCCATCGCGCCCGGCTTGATTTCCGAGACGCGCACGATGGCGATATGGCCGTTTTTGCATGCAGGCAAAGGGTGGTCCTGCGCCATTGCCGGAGCCGCTTGTAGAACCAGTAGCGAGAAGAGAAACAGCATGAAGCGCATCGGTAAATCCTCCAGTGAGAGATAGGGGGCCCGGGGTGCGGATACTCGGGAAGCGAACTTCTTTCAGCACGCGCGAGTAACGGTCCTATACGGACGAATCTTTGTCAAGGACCATGGGCTCTGGCGGCCAGGAGAATCTATTTACCGTAGGCTGCCAATAAAGTCCTGAATCGCTACGGCAATGACAGCCGCTACGACCACCCATACGCAGAGCAAACCGATTCCGCGCCGCAGCCTGCCGTACCAGGTCCTCGGATCGCCTGGGGCTGGACGAAAGACGCCCTTTGTTGCTTGAACGATGGTCCCAAAAATTGTCAGCAAAGACCGGGTACCCAAGTAGGCCCGCTGGATCGGATAGTCCGCCATAGGGGGAGGCTCAGGCAGCGTGGCGGGCTCTTGTTCTCGTCGGCGTTTCATGATTTGACTGCCTATCCGTTCTGACCTTTCAATTCGGCGGCAGACATCGCATCCATCCGGTGAAGCGCCTTGGCCAGCGCCTGAAGCTGCACATGCATCAGCTCCGCGCTCAGCTTATCGATGCAGCCATTCGGCGACGCGGCGCAAAGGTAGTCGGGAGCAGCCATGAACGCCGCAGTAGGAACGCCCGCCGCAGCGAGTGCGTTGCCTTCGCCGAAGAATCCGCCCTTCACGGGATTGATCACCGCGATGCGCCGGTCGCCCAGGCCCTGAAACGCATCGAGCATCACGTCCCCGGTGGACTTCAGCCGCGTGAGCGCCAGCACCCACTCGTCGCGGCCCGTCGGCTTGTAATTTTTCAGCGCTGCGTCATCGACCCACTCGCGGGAGCCCAGGTGCTCCACGGTGAGAGCGGCCACGGTCTTTTGAATCAGCTCGGGATGCTTGGCGATCACCCCGCGGATCGAGGGCACGTAGCTGTTCGCGAAATGCCCGGTCGAGAGCACGAACACCATGGTTCGCCTGCGTTCAGCTTTGGGAATCTGCGAGAAATATTTCGCCAGCGCGACGATCCCGATGCCGCCGTTTTCCTGCAAGGCGTTGCTTCCGTCCGTGTGCGTATTCACGATGATCACTTCGTCGGCCGAGCTGCCCGGAAGCGTGGCAATGATCGTCTCGGTCGGTGCGTCGGGGAAAGTACCCGCCTCCAGAATCACCGTTGCTTTGGCGCCGCTGCCCGCCATCGCTTTCATTCGGGCGCCGCTCTCGCGCCCTACATACAGCGCGGGGATATTCTGCAGCGCGCTTCCAAAGGGAGCGTACTGGTCCGCGGCGTTGGCGTCGGAAACGTTGGTCCATCCGAGAATCACCGCCGCTGCGCCCGCTTTGTGAAACGGCGCAAGTTTGTTCACCGGCGAGCGAAGCATCGAGTGCGTCGCGGGCAGGGCAGTGCCGGCCGGCAGAACGCCCCAGGGCTGATACATCTCGCCCCACGCGCCGGGTTCATTGGCGATGTCGACGAAAACAATTTTCCCTTCCACGCCGGAAAGTCGATACGCAGGATGCGTCCCGCCATCAACCAGCTCAGCGGTTACGCCCTCCGGCGGCGTCTGCCCGGAGTAGGGCCAATACGAGGTTACTGGAACCTTGAAGGGCTGCCCGGACGCGGGCTGGATGCCGATCCCCCAGCGCTTCGCTTCCCAGCGCGGAAAGGTATAGCGATCGCGCGTGATTTCGAGCCCCAGCGACTGCAATTGCGTGGCAAGAAACTCCACAAACTCCGTGTGCGCCTTGTTTCCCGTGAATT
>CAZRKW010000104.1:0-12868 GCA_964600355.1 uncultured Acidobacteriaceae bacterium | reverse complement strand
ATTTGGCATAGGATTGCCAGCCGTTGATGATCCAAGGCTCGATCTTCAGCTTGTCCGTCGGGAACCACTGGATACGGACGCCGTTGAAGAACCACGGAGTGTTGGAAGAAACGTACGAAGGCTGATAAGTCCAGTTGTCGAAGTTGTAGTAGCTGAACAGACCGATGTACGAGACGAAAATTCCGTAGTCGATGTTCAGCCCGTGGTTCACATTGAAGTGGTAACCGGCCCACGCTTCGGAGAAGTACTTGTAAGCGTCGTTCAGGTTCCATTGGCCGACACCGGCACTACCGTCGTTGCGCGGCGTCGTGGTTGCAAACAAACCGTTCATCGTAAGGAGGCGGGCGCGGACGTTATCGATGCGCAGGTCGCCGCCGACGCTCATCTGCTCCAACTGGAATTCGCCGTTCCGGAAGCTTTCGGTGGAGCCGCCCATGGTGTGGTCTTTGGGCTGGTTGTAACTCTCGATGAAGTTGGTGTCTACGCGGATTTCCGGCGTGAAATACTTGGTGGCCAGCGGCGTGTCTTTCGTGCGTGGAGTGTTATTCTCCCACGTGTTATCGAATGAAAATGGCGCCGACTTGGTGGTTACCTCCGCGTTGCAGCAGGTCGACGCAGGCGCGGCTGTCGAGGACTCGGCTGGCGCCTGCCCTTGGGCAGGGATTGGCGCTACCGAAGTGGACTCAACTGGGGCCGCGGCGGGCTGCTCGGATGGCGCGGACTTGAGCCTAGCCTCCAGTTCTTCCATGCGGACCCTCATCTCATCCATTCCCTCTTTCATCGCGTCGATCTCTTTCGTTATCGCGGAGGGAGAATCCGGGTCGGCGGCAGGAGGCGTCGCAGGTGTGGCCACCGCACTCGGGCTGCCGCCAGAACTAGAGCCGCTGAGTTTTAGGTCGAACCGCAGGTCATCCCCAGCCGCCACAGCCAGGTAGGTAACTTGCGAACTAGCCAGTCCCTGTTTGTTGGCGATCAGCTGGTAATGACCCGGCTTGAGGTTTCCTACTACGAAGTTTCCCTGCCCGTCACTTACAACGACTCGATCGGCGTTCTCGTCGACGCTGTGAACGGTGACTTGTACCTGAGGCGTCGCCAGACCGCGCGCGTCCAGCGTGGTCCCGTGAAGGACGCCGGGTGCCGGTTCTCCATAAGCGGGAGTGCCCCACAAGTGCACGCCAAGGATCAAAAACATAAGGGCCGACAAGACGGCGCCCAACGGTTTGCGATTCATAAAACCCCTTTCGAAACAAATTGAAATTCGATTTCGGGAAAGTACAGAGCGAGACATAGAAAACCCGTAAATGTTCCTATCGATGATTCGATTGGCTTGCATCAGTTTTTCGACTGGCCCTTCCCCACAGTTTTTCATTTCAACGCTCCCATTGGACAGAGGCGTGCGCCTTGTTCGCCCCACGCAACAAGTGATGAATCTTCAGGCTTTGTGTACCCAAAAAATGTTTCGGCGGCTTTCATGACACGTATTAGACAGGCTGCACATAAGCCCGGAATAAGCGAGCCATCAAAACTTCGTAAGAAGCTGGAGGAGCGTCCGAGAAAGGTACGAAGCCGGCTTTATAAAGCTATAACTCTTCTTTTATCACTTCCTTACTATCCCCACTGGACCATGTTGCGAAACACAAGGGCGTGTGCTGCCAAAAGAATCTGGAGGAGTTTGAAGGCAGCGCGATCGCACAATCGGCACATGCAGGCACAGAAACAAGCCGTTAAAATACTGGTGGTCGACGATGAGCCGCAGGTTCGCCGGGCACTATGCGCCGTACTCAACGGTTACGGCTGTACCGTCATTGAATCCGCGGATGGTGAGGAAGCTCTGGCAGAAGTGAAGGCTGATCGGCCAGATCTGGTGCTGCTGGACTTCAATCTTCCGGGGATCGCCGGCCTCGAAGTCTGTAAGAGAATCCGGCAGTTATCGGATGTTCCGATCATCATGGTCACCGTCCGGGACAGTGAGAAGGATAAAGTCCTGGCTTTGGACGGCGGAGCCGATGACTACCTCGTCAAACCCTTTGGAACTCAAGAGCTGTTAGCCCGGGTGCGAGCAGCCACCCGAAAAGCGGCCAAAGCAGAAGAAGTCCCGCCGTTCGTTTCTGCGAATCTAAAAGTGGACTTTGAGCGCCGCCGCGTCTTCGCGCGCGGGGAAGCTGTACATCTCACGCCAAAAGAATTTGAACTCTTTAAGCAACTGATCCTCGGCCGGGGAAAACCAGTACCTCACCTGAAATTGCTGCACGCTCTTTGGGGTCCGGAACATTCCTGCGATCGAGAGCCCTTGCGAGTCTTGATTGGCCATTTGCGCAGAAAGATCGAGCCGACCCCAGACGAACCCCGCTACATTCTTACCGAACCTCTGATCGGCTATCGATTCAACGCTGACGGCGAACAACCAGCCGAGCCGCGATATCAGTATTCGGTACCAAGGGCCGACCATTGAAGTCCCATGAACACGCGGGCGCGGGTTTTGTTTTGCCGGACGGACGCATCATCCGCAATGAAACGAGGCGGCCGATGGTTCCTCGTGGACACATCGGAACCATTTTTATCTGTTCCTTATGGAAATATTTTCATGATGAGACGCCGAAGAGAGGCTTTGACGGATTGGTGGCGTGAACTCGAGAAATCCGGATCACCTTCCGCTTTGGCCGGAGATGGCATTTGAGCGCAGAAACGATGAATATATCGGCGAAGAAATTGCCCGCCAGAATACTTGTGGTGGACGACGATTCACCGATCCGAAGAACCTTTCGCACCATCCTGGCAAGTCAGGGGTGCATGATCATTGAAGCGCGGGATGGTTACGAAGCGATCGAGGAAATCAAAGCAGAATGCCCGGATTTAGTCCTGCTCGATATCAATATGCCCGGTATGGACGGCATCGAGACCTGCAGGGGAATTCGCAAGTTTTCCGATGTCACAATCATCGTAGTGACGGTCCGTGGTGACGAGCAGGATAAAGTGGTTGTTTTGGACGCGGGCGCCAATGACTACATCGTGAAGCCATTTGGAAGCCAAGAACTTCTGGCGCGCATTCGCGCGGCAGCGCGAAGAGCTCCGGGAGCCCCAGAGACGCCTCCGTTCAATGCATCGGGCCTCAACATTGACTTTGAACGCCGGCAAGTGGTTGCAAACGGACGTCCCGTTCACCTCACCCCGACGGAATTTAAGCTTTTGAAGCACTTGGTTTCGAACCAGGGAAAACTCGTGCCTTACTCGAACTTCCTCCATCTCCTTTGGGGCCCGGAGCATGCGGAAGATCGAGAGCTTTTGTGGTTCTTCATTGGTCAACTGCGCAAGAAGCTTGAGGAACACCCGGAACAGCCTCGCTACATCCACACCGAACCTTCGGTTGGCTATCGCTTTGACCCTGATTATGCTACGACGAAGGCGCGGAAATAGAATTACAGACCGAACCACTCAACCTCTTTTAAAGCAACAACATCCGTAGTCGAGAACTCGCTCCGCAACAAGCTCTGCCCTTCAGTTGGGCGTAGACATGGCAGACGTCTTCCGGACCAAACCACTGGCAAGAAACAAATGGAACTCTGCACGAGAAATACGGGAAGGAAATATCTCTCATCGGAGGAGGTAGATGAGGGTTATGACTCGTCACGCGGCGACTAGCGTGGACCCGGCCACCGGGGAGCTGTGGGCTGGAGTCGGCGATGCGCTGATCCGCTTCAGCGAAGATGGAAATCCCATCGAAATTTACTATCTAACCCTGAAAGGGGGCGTACCATTGAAGCCGTCGGCGGTACTCGTGGAGCCCGATCGCTTCCTTATTGCAGCGGATCCCTGGGGAATATTCGAATTTGCCAGGCTTCCATAGTCTGCTTGGCGCACGTCGACGCGATCGCCCGGAGGAAGATTTTGCGCTCCAGAACCACCGAGTATTTTTGCGAACTTAGGCCGGCTAATCACGGGTATTGTTTCCCTGCAAAATCTGCCTTCCGTTCTTGGGGGAAGGCGAGAAGGCGGTATTGTAATCACTGTGAATTCTAAGACCGCAATCTCGCGCACGAAAGCACCGCGTGGGGAAGCCGGCGTTTTAAAACCTGACCTGCGGTGGTGGTTCGTCTCGTTAATTTTGTTGATTCTGTGTTGCTTGCCAGCTCTCGCGGAGTCTAAGCAGGCCGCACAGGAACCTTCCACAGGGTCCACCAGCGGGGGTTCCTCCGATCAGCAATTGTCGGGAAACATCGATGGGACAGTTGTCGATCAGACAGGCGCCGTGGTCGCCGGAGCACGAATCACACTTAGCCGCAGCCAGTTTCCAAAACAGGAGACGCTCTCGGGCAGAGATGGGCAATTCTCTTTCGCCAACATCCCTCCCGGGCCCTTTCAGCTGGCGGTCACTTCGGATGGATTCGCGGCGCAGACAGCCTCGGGAATCCTGCACCCCGGAGAGGTCGACGTGGTTCCGCCGATCGCATTGGCTGTTGCAACCAACATCACCGAGGTGCAGGTGATGCCATCACAGGAAGAAATTGCAGAGGAGCAGATCAAGGATCAGGAGAAACAGCGCGTAATGGGCTTCATCCCGAATTTCTATGTCAGCTACGTGCCCAACGCTGTTCCCCTCAACTCCAGGCAAAAGTTCAGGCTTGCCTTGAAAACGAGCTTCGATCCGGTCACTTTCGGTTTGAATGGAGCTTCTGCCGGAATCCAGCAGGCGACAAATTCCTTCAGCGGGTATGGGCAAGGCGTCCAGGGCTACGCCAAACGCTATGGCGCCTCGTACGCTGACTTTGTGACCGGCACCTTCATCGGGAGCGCCATACTGCCATCGCTGCTGAAACAGGACCCGCGCTATTTTTACAAGGGAACGGGCAGCAAGCGATCCAGAATCCTCTACGCAATCGCCAACGCGGTCATCTGCAAAGGCGACAATGGAAATTGGCAACCGAATTACTCCAGCATGCTCGGGAGCGTAGCCTCAGCGGGTATCTCAAATTCCTACTACCCCGCTGGAAATCGTGGGGTGGCGTTAACGTTCGAAAACGCGCTCATGGAAACCGGCGAAAACGCCGCCGGCAATCTCCTTCAAGAATTCCTCATCCGCAAATTGACACCGAACCTCCCAAACCATCAGCACGATAAGTCTTAGAAGCCTGTCAGGGAAATCGGGATTCCGCGTGATCTAGTCGACCACGTTGACTGGCCGGCCCTCGAGGAAGGCTCGTAGATTCGCCACGACCGTTTCAATCAAGCGCGTGCGTGCCTCTTTTGTCGCCCAGGCGATGTGGGGCGTGACAATGCAGGCTTTCGTGTGCAGCAAAGGATTATCGGGCGATGGAGGCTCGCTCGAAAGAACATCGACAGCCGCGCCCGCCAAGTGCCCACTGTTGAGTGCGTCTGCGAGGTCCTGCTCGATAACGAGGGGTCCTCGCGAGGTGTTGATGAGAAATGAGCCCGGTTTCATCTTGGACAAAGATGCGGCATTGATCATTCCGCGAGTTTCCGGCAACAACGGACAGTGCAAGCTAACCACATCGGCGGCCGACATCAGCTCATCGACGTCGCACCAACGGAACCCCGGCCAGGTCGGAGCGTCTCTTCTGCCGGCGTCGGCAGCAATCACGTGCATCCCCATAGCGACGGCGATCTCAGCGACGTGACGCCCTATCCGACCGAAGCCAACGATGCCCATGGTCTTACCCTGCAATTCGACTAAGGGCGTTTTCCAGAAGCTGAAGTCCGGGGATCGCGACCACTCTCCCGCATGAGTCGCCGCGCTATGAACCGCGACGTGATGACAGAGTTCTAAAAGTAGCGCAAAAACCAGTTGGGCCACCGAGGCGGTTCCATAGATTGGGACATTGGTGACAAGAACATTGCGCTCTCGCGCAGCTTTCAGATCAATCGCGTCGTAACCGGTGAACATTACGCCTACATAACGGAGCTGCGTAAGCTGCATCAGCGTTTGCGCCGAAAGAGGTGTTCTGGTGGTTAGCAGGACCTCGGCCTCTCGCGCGCGGGGCACGATTGCATTTTCGGAAGTCCGGTCAAAGACCTCCAGACTGCCGAGGCTTCGCAGGGCATCCCAGCTGAGGTCGCCAGGATTTATTGCGTGGCCATCAAGAATGACAATCTTCATGAAACCTCCTCATGAGGGAGCGATGCGACCCATCAGCGCCGTTTCCTCGCTGAGCCTACCACAAGGGGCAGAGCACTTAACGCAACGCGATGTTTTACCGATTCTTGCGCTCCAGGGACTGCGAGTGTTTAATAAGCGCTGGGGCCTCATGCTAAGAAGAGAAAGAAATGCCAAAGGGCGTTCGCGTAAATCGAAAGCTCCGAGATCCCAGACCGCATTGTCACTGTTCATTCGAGATATGATCCATGGCACAAAGACGCCGTAACATCGAACTCACTCAGGTGACCGAGTGGGAGAACGGTAAGGCCGCGCGTGTCGAAGACTGCCTGGCGGCCGAAGAGCCGTTGGAGATGCGGGCCGGACGGTATTCCCTCGGTGTCACTCTCCGCACGCCGGGCGACGATGAGGACCTTGTGGCTGGCTTTCTCTTTACCGAGGGCATCCTCTCCCGGCGAGAGGACCTGGCGGCCCTCCGGATGCCGGACGATACCGCCCGAAACAGAAACCTCGTGCGGGTAACTCTCGACGCCAGCGTGCGCCTGTCGGCGAATAACGCGGCGCGCAGATTCTCCGCTGGGTCGGCCTGCGGCGTGTGTGGGAAGGCGTCCATCACCCAACTCCGCCGGCGAGGCCTGCGTCGTCCCGAAGCTGCATCGCTGTTCGATCCCGAGATTCTGTGTCAGTTGCCGCCTAGATTGCGCGCTGCGCAGGCTGTCTTTGGCCGAACCGGCGGGCTGCACGCGGCGGCGCTTTTCACGCCCGGCGGCGAGTTGGTCGTCTTGCGCGAAGACATCGGCAGGCACAACGCCGTGGACAAGGTTATCGGCTGGGCTCTGCTCAACGGCCGCGTTCCGCTCAGCGATCACGTGCTGATGGTCAGCGGCCGTGGTGGCTTCGAGATCGTGCAAAAGGCGCTTACCGCGGGCATTCCGCTGCTGGCGTCGGTATCCGCGCCGTCGAGTCTCGCGGTGCAACTGGCGCGCGAACTGGGATTGACACTGGTCGGTTTCCTGCGAGGGCGGCGCTTCGTCATCTACGCCGGCGAGGAACGGATCGCGGTTTCCGCTTCGGCTCCCGCCGACACGCCGTGACATCCTCGTTTGCGGGCGGGCGGTTGGCCGCCCACCATTTCTGCGCCTCTTCATAATCCCCGGGTGAGTTCATGTTTCTCAAAATGAGCCCGCTCGGATCGACCCCGCACCACTCGCGCGGGTAGACAAGATCCACGCGACAATGCTTGATGGCGTCGGAAGCCTTCCGTACGCCGCCCGCCAGTGCAGCCGCTAAGGGCGCACCGCATTCGCGGCGATATACGGCCGCCAGCGGTTCCATCCCGCGCTCGGTTTGCGGAACGACAGCCTCGCCGCGCGAACGCACGGCTCGGGAAAGCAGCCAGTCGATCCATTCTGCGGAAAGGTAGGGCAGGTCGCAGGCGACAATCAAATTCCAGCGTGAGTTCGTTGCAGCCAGAGCGGTGGCGATGCCCGCCAGAGGCCCACTCCTGGATTTGTCTCGCCCTTCGGCGTATGCGTCATCCGGTATCGCGGACAGCCCGAGGGCCGCGTATCGGCGGGGCGACCCGACAATCGTTACAGCGGAGACAAAAGGTTCGAGCAATCGTGCTGTACGGAGGATCAGAGGGACGCCTCCGAGTTCAAGAAGGCCCTTGTCGCGGCCCATGCGCGAGCTGGCGCCGCCTGCAAGAATAAAACCGGCGATTGCGCGACGGCGCTTCAGGTCCATCCAGCGGTTCCCAGGCAGCGCCTCGTAGTATTTTTCATTCTGGCGGATCAGGTTCCCAAGAGGTTCATTTGCAGTTTCTGGTAGCCGTGCTCGCGCGCCCACAAGTCGAGAGGGATTGTCGCCAGCTCATCGACAACGGGAATGGCCAGCCCGGTCTTCGTCAAGTCGATGCACTTCAGATAGGTGTGGCATGTGTCGCAAACGTCCGCGCGGACATGCGCAATTTCAGGCGCCGAGTAGAAAGCCATCTGAGGCTCGCGCTCTTCGCCGCACGCCGGGCAGTAAATTCTTCGAAAAGCCCATTCGTGCGCGCAGAGCATGCAAATGAGCGATTTTTTCGCGCCGTCGCCCTCGCGCCGCAATACCCCGACAATCGGCCTGGCGCCGCAAAGCGGGCAGGTTGACGGAGTCCCATCCAGGGTTTCTATTTCGCGGTGAGCGGCAAGATATTCGGCGTACGGCTGAAGAAAAATCCACGCAAGCAGCCGATCGAAACCGTGCGAATCCGCCGTCTGGGCCTGCTCCGCGTCGCCCACCGGAGCAACCAGTTCGAGCTCGCCATGCCAGAAATCCTCAAGCGCATTTTGCCATCCTGCAGGCCCTTGCCGCGCCACTCCTGCGGCAGCCTGGGCAAGCGGCGCCGGAGCAATCTGCTGAATCACCGATAGAAATGGGGAAAAGTGCGGCAGCAGGAGGAAAAGATCGAATTCATCTCGCAGAGGGCGGTCCGCGGAAATCTTCGGCGAATCCGCCAGGGCCTTCTGCACTTCCGCGTAGAGGCTCTTCTGAAATGTTGCGACCCGCGTATAGAATCGCAATCCTTCAGCGGCGAACGGATAGACCGATGTCAGCTCGGAGGCGCGGCGGATTCGGCGATCCCACTCCGCGAGAGTCATTGTTTCGGTTGGGATTTGCCGGTTACCTCGTAATACCAGGTGCGATGAAACGTCCAGGCCCAGGCGCGCGTGACAGTTCCGTGAATCATAGATCCGAAGCTGCCTTCCTCGAGGATCGCGCTCATATACACGTGAATCAAAAACAGCCCGATAGTAATAAGCGCAACGCTGGCATGGAGAAGGACCGCAGTGTAGCGCACATACCGCAGGCTCCATGGAAGTGTTTCCGTGTACCACAAGACAATGCCGGACAGCAGCAGCAGAATCACGCCATAAAACATTCCCCAGAAGAAGAGTTTCTGGCCAAAGTTGAACCGGCCGACCGGAGGCAGCTTGTCGTCCTCATTCTGGATGTAGTCGGGAATGGCTTTCCCCCAGGCGCGATCGCTATCGTCGATTTTCATATCACGGCGCCACTCTTTAAATGTCCAGCAAAGCGACGCCGTGAAAACCAGGCCGAACCAGGGATGCCAGGATCGCGCAACGGGGCCGCCGCCTGCGACCGCAGCCATCCAATATAAATATGGCGACCAGAACGCGAGGCCGGTGATCAAGAGATATATGTAAGCGAGCGCTCCCAGCCAGTGATTTGCGCGTTCTCCCAACGAGTAGCGCGGGATCAATTGGCCGCTTTGGCTAGCAGCGCCGGGTTGGGGAATGGCTTCGCTGCTCATGGGCGCCTCTCATCGGGCGGAATAGGTTCCTCTTTCTTCGGACCGTATCGCATGTAATGCCAGGCTAGGCCCACAAGGCCGCCGATCATCGCCACATTCCCCAGCCATTTCAGAGGCCCTTTCCACAAGCGGACCGAGTAAGGAATATGCGGGTCTTTCGGGAGCCCGCCATACAACTCGGGATTCTTGGCATCGTGCAGAACATATATCACGTGCGTGCCGCCCACTCCGGGAGGATCGTACACTCCCGCGTCTGCGAATCCGGAATTGTCACGAAGTTGCTCCGCGCGCGTCTCCGCCAGCTCCTTCATTTCCGACTTCGTTCCAAAATGCAGGCATCCCGTGGGACACGCCTTGATGCAAGCCGGCTCGAGCCCCTGCGATACGCGGTCGTTGCAGAGGGTGCACTTGAAAACCTTGCGCGCCGCCGGACTGAATTTCGGAATGTTGAACGGGCAGCCCGTTATGCAATAGCCGCAGCCGATGCAGTTCGCCTCCTGAAAATCCACGATTCCGTTGGCATACTGAACGATGGCCGCATCCGCAGGGCACGCCGCCAGGCAGCCGGGGTCTTCGCAGTGCATGCACTGGTCTTTGCGCATCAACAGCATCAGGCTGCCGTCGTCGCGCTCGTGTTCGTTGAACTTGATCAGGTTCCAGTAGTTCCACGCCGTCTCCGGCATGGTCTGGTACGTGTTATCGAACTTCGTCTCGCTGAACGTATAACCGTTCCACTCCAGGCAGGCCACCTCGCATGCCTTGCATCCGATGCAGGTGGTGGTATCCACGAGCTTGCAGACCTGGAATTCCCGGTTCAATCCGGCGCCTGGAACCGTTCCGGCGTGTCCTGAAATTCTGATGATTTCCGTGGACGCCTGGCTCATGGTCCGCTCCCTACGCCTTCTCGATTTTCACGAGGAAGCCCTTGGATTCCGGTGTGTGGGCATTCGGATCGGTCACCGCGGGCGTCAGCAAATTCGCCGGGGTCCGCGCATTTCTTCCTTCGTCCTCGTCAATGCCGCGGAAGCCTTGGTGAATCGGCAACCCGATCTGATAGACCTTCTTGCCGTCGATCATCATCGGCTTCAGGCGGCGCGTCACGAACGCCTTGGCGGTGTAGGTTCCCCGCGCGCTGATCACGTGGATCAAATCCGTACCGCGAATTCCCTTCTCGTCCGCCAGCTCCACCGGAATTTCCACGAACGGTTCCGGGATCAACTGGACGTTCATCGGATTATTTTTCGTCCAGTAGTGATACTGCTCGGTCAGCCGGTAGGTGGTGCAGACGATGCTGTATTCCTCCGGCGATCCAAATTTGTCGTACGGCGTGTTGAACTTCTTGACGAGCGGGTTATTGGACTGACCGGGATGCAACGGATTTTTAATGGGACTTTCGATCGGTTCGTAATGTTCGGGAAACGGCCCGTCCGCGAGCACTCCGATCGGAGCGAACAATCGCCCGATGCCTTCTGGATTCATGATGAACGGCCCCATGTGATCTTTGGGATGAGAATCGGGCTTGAAGTCCGGAACATCGTTGCCAACCCATTTTCCCGACGCTTCGTTCCACCAGATCTGCTTGCGATCGGGATCCCACGGAGTTCCGGCCGTGTTGCAGGACGCGCGATTGTAGAGCACGCGCCGGTTGGCCGGCCAGCTCCACGCCCAGTTGGGATAAACGCCCATGCCCGAAGGATCTTCGGTGCCGCGGCGCTGGATCTGCGCGCCGGCTTCGGTCCACATACCGGAATAAATCCAGTTGCCGCACGTCGTAGTGCCGTCATCCTTGAGCCATGCAAATCCCGGGAGCTGCTGGCCGGCTTTGATCACCTGGCCCGTGGCATCGTCTTTCAGGTCGGCAAGAGCTCTTCCGTTAAGCTCCATGGCCACTTGCGAAAGCGGCGGATGGGCTGCATCCGCGTACGCCCAGCTCAGGTTCAGAATCGGATCGGGAAATTTGCCGCCGTTTTTCCTGTAGAGATCGCGCACGCGCAGGAAAATCTCCGCGATGATGTCCTGATCGAGGCGCGCTTGTCCGGGAGGCGGCACCGCCGCATATTTCCAGGTGACCCAGCGGGCCGAGTTGGTCATGCTGCCGTCTTTTTCGGCAAAGCCCGCGCAGGGCAGGCGGTAAACGGTGGTGTTGATGTTTTTCTGCTCGTCGGCCGTGATTCCCGGCGCTCGCCAGAACTCGCTGGTCTCATCCTGATAAATTTCGCCCACCACGAGCCAGTCGGCTTTCTTTAGCGCATTAATATTTTTGCTGGTGTCCGGGCCGATCATCACTCCGTTCATTCCGAAAGCCATCATGCCCTTGATTTTGCCGTTGTACATGTCGTCCCAAATGTGAGTCCAGGAGCAATCCTGGCCGGGTTTGGGCAAGTAATCGAACGCAAATCCGTTTTCCTTTGTCGCCGCGTCGCCATAGAACGACTTGAGCAGCGACACCATGAATTTCGGAGTGTTCGCATAGTAGTTCATCGAATCCCACGGCGAGGGCTTCGAGGACGTCGGAGTGGTGCGCTTCAAATAAACAGCCAAGTCCGTGTCGTCAGGAACCAGCCCTTTCAAATAACCAGGAAGAGAGTCGTAGAGCCCGGCCATGTCCGTGGCGCCCTGAATATTCGAATGGCCGCGCAGCGCGTTCACGCCTCCGCCTGCTCTTCCGACATTACCCAAGAGAAGTTGAATCATCGCTGCCGTGCGAATGATTTGCGTTCCGAAGGTATGCTGCGTCCAGCCGACCGCGTAGATGATCGTTGCGACCTTCTTCATATCGCCGTCTTTGCGGACTGACGTAAACAGATCGACGGCCTTCAGATATTGTTCTTTGGGGATTCCCGTGATCCGCTCGACCAGCTCGGGCGTATACCGGGAATATTGCTGCTTCATCAGCTGGAAGACACAGCGCGGGTGCTGGAGCGTGAGGTCGTAGGCCACGTTGGGGGGCAGAGCCGGAGGCGGCGCTGGACCTCCTGGTTTGCCCGGCACCGGCTCGGGTGCGTGACCCGACGCCGCGGCCGCGCCCGACTGGCCGCCGGCAGCCCCGACTCCTTCGTAATTCCAAGTGGTTTTGTCGTACGCGCTCGATGCAGCGTTAAACCCGGAGTACAAACCATCCTCAGGAAGCTTGAAACCCTCTTTCACAATGAACGCGGCGTTCGTGTAGTTGACGAGATATTCCTTGGCAACGCGATTGTTCTCGATGGCGTAGCGGATCAAGCCGCCCAGGAATGCGATATCGGTGCCAGCGCGAATTTGCAGGAAAAGATCGGCGGTTGAGGACGTGCGCGTGAATCGAGGGTCTACGGAAATCAGCTTGGCGTTGCGGTTGCGCTTGGCCTCCATCGCCCACTTGAATCCGCAGGGATGGTTCTCGGCGGGATTTCCGCCCATGATCAACATCATGTCGGTGTTCTTGATGTCGATCCAGCCATTGGTCA